>NZ_JBHIRE010000357.1:0-689 GCF_042196885.1 Bartonella sp. AA86SXKL
CATCAGATTTCTTTTCATCCATAAGATCATAGACGATGCTCCTGAAAGCGTTTAGCAACAAAGAAAATACCAGCACATGCGGCTAAAACCATAATGGTGGCCAAAGCCCATTGGATTGGTCCATTTCCTGCTAATAAGCCTCCAAGCCCAGAAAAAGAACCAATAATCGGTGCAAGGGCTTCGGCTTTGAAAACCCCCGTTGGTGCTTGCGTTTCTACTGTTTGGTAGTTAGAGGAAACAAAAGCACCTTTCGCCCATAAGCCTGCTTCTGCTGCACGCCGGTGTGCGAGACCTTCAAGACGCTTTCCGCCTGCTTTGGTCCATTTCTGTAGCTCTGCAGGGACAGCTTCATATTCACCTTGATTGAGCTTTTTTAACAGTGTCGAGTTACAAAAGGCTCCTGTTCCTACATTATAGCAAAACGACACTAACGCCGCGAATTGTTCATCTGTTAATGAAACTGTAACAGCGCGTTCAACGACATTTTCAAATTGTCTTAAATCTTGGCAAAGAAGTTCTTCTGCTTGCTTTTCAGTGATTGTCATGCCTTCGTAAATAAAAGGCTTTCCAGCACTGTTTGTATGTCCATAACCTATTGTCCACACCCCAATGGCATCTTTATAGGCGTTCAAACGCAAACCTTCCCATTGTTTAATAAGTGCTAGTCCTTCTGATGATATTTTTCGCAT
>NZ_JBHIRE010000358.1:0-688 GCF_042196885.1 Bartonella sp. AA86SXKL
TGTTTTGAATCCGGCAACGACGCTGTTTGTTATTGCTTCTAAAACTTTTACAACGGCTGAAACAATTGCAAATGCTCAAGTTGCACGTCAATGGATTATGTCACATTTAGGGAAAGAAGCTGTTTGCAAGCATTTTATTGCTGTTTCAAGTGCGCTTGATAAGGTGGCAGAATTTGGCATAGATTCTTCGAGAACTTTTAGGTTTTGGGATTGGGTTGGGGGGCGTTATTCGATTTGGTCAGCCATTGGCCTTGTGGTTATGTTAGCAATAGGAGGGCAGAACTTTCGCCAATTTCTCGAAGGTGCTCAGCATATGGATCGACATTTTAAAACTGCACCTTTGCGTAAAAATATTCCTATTCGATTTGCTCTTTTAGGGTTTTGGCATCGTGTTGTTTGTGGTTATGCATCACGTGCTGTCATTCCTTATGCACAGCGTTTAGCGCGCTTTCCAGCTTATTTGCAACAGCTTGATATGGAATCAAATGGTAAGCAGGTTTCTTTGGATGGAAAAACATTAACTTTTTCAAGTGGTCCGGTTGTTTGGGGTGATTCAGGGACAAATGGGCAACATGCTTTTTTTCAGCTTTTGCATCAAGGGACAGATGTTATTCCTGTAGAATTTATTTTATTTATAAAAGGGCATGAGCAAAATTTACATCCTATGTATGATATGTTGGTAGCAAAT
>NZ_JBHIRE010000359.1:0-688 GCF_042196885.1 Bartonella sp. AA86SXKL
TATGCAATTTAATGAAGCTGCTAGTCAACAAACCGTTTATCATCTCCATTTCCATATTATACCACGTATGGAAGGAATAGAGCTTACCCCCCATAATAATATTATAACGCCTACAGAAATACTTGAAGAGAACGCAAAAAAAATCCGTGCTGCTCTTAAAACACTTTTAAGTTGCTGAGCTTTTTTTCCCCACACGTTTTTTTGTAAAATGTTTTGTTTTTCTGTTCTTTGCACCAACAGATATATCAGAAGATGAAATTTTTAACTGTAGCTTCTCTTTTCCTCCATTTGGTCTGTGTGTCAATACGCGAACCATGCCACCATTGCGCAACTGTCCAAATAAAATTTCGTCAGCGAGCGGTTTCTTAATATATTCTTGTATAATACGCCCCAATGGGCGCGCACCCATCTGAAAATCGTATCCTTTATTGGCAAGCCAAACCATTGCAGAAGGACTTAACTCAAAACAAATTCCCCGATCAGCCAGTTGTGCCTCAAGCTGAAAAATAAACTTTTGCACAATCTGATTGATAATTAACTGAGATAAAGGTGAAAATGGAATAATTGCATCTAGCCGATTACGAAATTCCGGTGTAAATAGGCGATTGATCGCTTCGATATCGTCACCATCGCGATGCACCTTGCCAAATCCAATAGCCGACTTTGCCATATCTGAAGCACCAGCATT
>NZ_JBHIRE010000360.1:0-351 GCF_042196885.1 Bartonella sp. AA86SXKL
TACGGGAAGCTGTCGAACAAGCGTTTATGTATATTGGTGAAAAAACAGGACGTGAATTTTGTAACGAAAAAAGGCCACTTTTACTCTCTGTTCGTTCAGGAGCTCGGGCTTCTATGCCGGGAATGATGGATACAGTGCTTAATCTTGGTATGAATGATGAAACTGTGAAAGCAATTGCTTTACAAACCAAAAATGAACGCTTTGCTTATGACAGTTATCGCCGGTTTATTCAAATGTATTCGAATGTTGTTTTGGGATTAGAGCATTCGTATTTTGAAGAGATTCTTGATGATTCAAAAATGCGCAAGGGTTACACTATTGATACAGAAATGACGGCGGTTGATTGGCAAG
>NZ_JBHIRE010000360.1:446-687 GCF_042196885.1 Bartonella sp. AA86SXKL
TGGAGCGGTTTTTTCAAGTTGGATGACAGCACGTGCAGTAACTTATCGTCGTTTACATAATATTCCTGAAAGTTGGGGAACGGCAGTTAATGTCCAGGCGATGGTGTTTGGCAACATGGGTGAAGATTCAGCAACGGGTGTTGCTTTTACACGCAATCCATCAACAGGGGAAAAAGAGCTTTACGGTGAATTCTTAGTTAATGCACAGGGTGAAGATGTTGTAGCAGGCATTCGAACTCCG
>NZ_JBHIRE010000361.1:0-686 GCF_042196885.1 Bartonella sp. AA86SXKL
GTCCATTGGCCATTCTCGTACTTAGCACCGCCGCCAAAATAGGTCGCAAGTTGCTCGTTCAGAGAATAGAGTTGACCACCGGTAACGGCATCGGTTGAGCCAGACGCAATATTTCCATCTAATAAATGTGTAATCTTACTCTTTGTCTTTGCGCTATCCTTACCATGATCAGCAACAAACGCGTTATCTTCATTGCTCCACAATAAAGCATCACCTTTCACCTGTTGCGTAACTTTACCGACTGCTTCTGTTAATTTATCTTCTACTTTCTTGATATTGGTATCAAGCTGCCCTTTGTTAACAGCTTCATTATCTTTTACTGCTTCCTTAACACCAGAAAGAGTCCGGTCAGCTTTAGAAACGCTTGCTATATTGATTTCAGTACCTGCTACTTCTTTACCAATGGTGATAAGATTCGTGGCGAGATCTTTCTTAACAAGACTATCACCTGTTACACTGCTAATCTCATTAGCAATCTGTTTAGTAATCTCACTCTTTATATTTGTGAAAGACGTACCAACTCCAGTCAAAGCTTCCGCTACATTCTGATACGTCTTCTCTTCTTCCTCACCATCTTCCTTAACTGTCTTGACTTTAAAAATAGGAGCGGTCCATTGGCCATTCTCGTACTTAGCACCGCCGCCAAAATAGGTCGCAAGTTGCTCGTTCAGAGAATAGAGTTGACC
>NZ_JBHIRE010000362.1:0-685 GCF_042196885.1 Bartonella sp. AA86SXKL
GATTCTTAATCATGCTACTCAGCATTCCCTTGTTATTCTTGATGAAATCGGACGAGGAACGTCGACTTTTGATGGGCTTTCAATTGCCTGGGCAACCGTTGAATATCTTCATGAAGTTAACCATTGTCGTGCTATTCTCGCCACACATTTTCATGAAATGACAGCACTCACAGAAAAACTTGATCGTCTTCATAATGTAACCATGAAAGTCAAAAATTGGGATGGTGATGTGATTTTTCTTCACGAAGTCACGCCGGGAGCTGCGGACCGATCCTACGGCGTACAAGTTGCAAAACTTGCTGGACTTCCCAAGGCAGTTATTACACGTGCTACAGACGTTCTACAGCAATTAGAACAAGGTGAAATGGCGGGAAAAGGACATAAATTAATTGATGACTTACCGCTTTTTTCCCTTAAAACAACATCTTCCCTCAATGAAGACACAAACAAATATTCTATGCTCCATGAAGCTTTTAAAAATATCCATCCTGACGAACTCTCTCCTAAGCAAGCTTTAGAAGCCCTTTATCACCTTAAACAACTTGAAAAAAATAATCCCTTATAACAAATCAAACCAAGAGCTCTTTTTTGATCACTCCTAAATTTGTGCCTTAAATTAAGATGCGAGAATAAAAGTAGAGTAGTGGTCCTGTTCCTTTGTAAAGAACAGGAATGTAACTAGGAA
>NZ_JBHIRE010000363.1:0-685 GCF_042196885.1 Bartonella sp. AA86SXKL
ACCGTGAGAGCAAATGGTTAATTACCTCTCAATTTTTTGCAGTGATTTAAGTTCTTGAAGCCTTTTTATAGCGGAAGGAGGCATAGGGGGAGGGCTCGGATCTTTAGATGCTCGTAAAAGCAATTCATCACAGGTTTTTTCTGTTTTTTGGATGAGTTGGTCTAGAAAATCACGCTTGCTTAAACCTGGGTCTATGGGGGGAAGAATGCGAACGCGGATTGTTCCAGGATAGCGGCGAAAATTGCTACGTGGCCAATATAAGCCGGCATTGTGTGCAATGGGAACAACTTGAAGTCCCAATTCATGATAGAGAGCAACAATTCCTGATTTATAATCTGGTTCTTGACCTGGTTGTCGACGCGTTCCTTCGGGGAAGATCAGAATTTGACGCCCTTGTTTTGCTTTTTCTTTTGCTTTTTGTATGATGGTTTTCAAAGCTTTAATGGGCGTTGTTCGGTCAATTGGAATAATTTGCGTTTTTGCCATATACCAGCCAAAAAATGGAATCCACGTTAATTCACGTTTTAGGATAAGAGCCGGGTCTTCAAAATAGGGGACAAGGCTAAAGGTTTCCCACGCAGATTGATGCTTTGGAGCGATGATGTAGGCTCCTTTGGGGAGGGTTTCTAAACCTTCGATTTCATAGTTTGTGCCTGCAATGTATTTTTGCAAAAAAAGTGTGACA
>NZ_JBHIRE010000364.1:0-683 GCF_042196885.1 Bartonella sp. AA86SXKL
TAAATGGTTAAG
Source organism: Bartonella sp. AA86SXKL (assembly GCF_042196885.1). Lineage (NCBI taxonomy): Bacteria > Pseudomonadati > Pseudomonadota > Alphaproteobacteria > Hyphomicrobiales > Bartonellaceae > Bartonella > Bartonella sp. AA86SXKL. The sequence continues at coordinate 13 of NZ_JBHIRE010000364.1, forward strand.
GAGTTATCCAACTCAGGCCAGGGAGCAACACATTCGTCTAGCCCCTGCCAAGCCTTATAAAGAGCAAGACAGCAGCAGAAAGAGAAAAAGTTTCCTCCATCATTTTCTCACGAATTTGCAAAATTGAAACGGCTTGGATCAAAGTTATTGGGCGTAAAAAAGCGTCCATAAAAAAGCTGCTCAACGCAGCACCAAGCATAAAGAAGACAAGAAAACTCTCACGAGAGAAAAAAGTTATGAATACTCTTCTTTCATCCGATAGACAGACATCCCAATAGCGGCGATTGTAGCCAAAACCATAACCACGGCTAAAGCCCATTGTATAGGTCCCTGTCCCGTTAAAATCCCTGTTAACCCTGAAAATGAACCAATGATTGGCGCTAAAACTTCTATCTTTCCCCAAAAAGAATTTTGAGGTATTTCGACTTGTTGATAATTGGAAGAAACATAAGCACCCTTAACCCACAAACCTGCTTCAGCAGCTCGGCGATTTACGAGTCCCTGTAAGCGTTTTCCTCCTGCTCTGGTCCATTTTTGCAATTCAGCCGGCACAGCTTCATACTTCCCTTTATTAAGTTTTTTTAAGAGTGTAGAATTACAAAAAGTTTCTATTCCGACATTATAGCAAAAAGACACAAGAGTAGCAAACTGCTCATCATTTAAGGGTTGCT
>NZ_JBHIRE010000365.1:0-683 GCF_042196885.1 Bartonella sp. AA86SXKL
ATGATGGGAAATTTGAAACAGTAAAAGAGAAAATGAAGCATAAGGTTCATTTAATTGGTTGAAGTTAGAAAATAGAAGAAAGAAAATCATTTTTGAAGAGCACAATTTAATCCGTATAGGTATTTTATCGCTTCAAATAGTTGATGCATTCTTTAAAAATGAGAGAAAAAAGGTTAATCTTGCTGTGAGAAGGCTTGCATGACTGTAGTCTGAAAGGCGGTTTGATTATGAGTTTTTGCATGACTAAAAATGAAGCTAGAATAGCCTGTGATTACTACAATATTCATTTTACTATTAGCATATAGAACATAACTGTCATTTTATATATTTACTCTATTTTGTCAGATATGGAACAAACTTATAGATTATGTAGCTTTTTTTATTTCTCTGTTTGTGTATATGATTGATATATGATGGAGTTTGTAAAAATTATGAGAAAAGCCAACTACAAATTTAGATATCATGTTTTTATAAAGAAAATACAAGACAATTCAATTTCTTAAAAAAGTTTTTTAATGTTTTATTTTAATGGATAATTTGATTTTTGAGGACAAATATTAAAAATTCGAACTTATAGAATTTTACGTTTTGAAAATTCACTACGCTTGATTATGAAAAAGGCCCACCTAAGCAATGGGGTAGACCTGTTAAAAATTAGGAGCTCTTAGAAAAATTATTAATCA
>NZ_JBHIRE010000366.1:0-681 GCF_042196885.1 Bartonella sp. AA86SXKL
GTGCTGGCAATGATGCCTCCGGTCAGCGTTGTTTTGTCTTTAACTATGATATTAAAGCCGCCATCACCCGCTTTGATGCCTGATTGTTCCACAACACTATGATAATCGCTGGAGGATTTATCCTTTTGGAAAGAGGCGCTCATGGAGCCCCCACCACCCGTTTGTCCAGCACCAAACCCAACAGAAACAGAGTTTTGCTTGCTGGAAGTTTGTCCCGTATCACTGCGGCTGGTAATGGCAAAATCACCCCCTACTTCCATTTCTACACGCTCTCCAGAAACCACGGCGCCTGCCAATGTGGTGTTTGCCCCACTCGTGGTATGAACAGTGCCGGTGCCTATAATATGGCTGTTTTTGTGTTGAACTTCCTCACTGGAACCTTCCCCTTGACTAAAAGAAGCACTGCCCGTTGCCCCTGCGCCACCCGTGCCATAACCGGTGCCAACACTCATTGAAGAACTTTCACTGCTGTTTTGTGTGCTTTGCGTGTTTTGTGCACTTTCAAAGATGATATCTTTACCTGCTTCCATGGTGATCTTTCCGCTCTGTGCATCATTTTCCAGCACATAGATTGGATTGGTACCAGCGATAATATCAGCGCCAACACCATGAATGCTGCCTTTGTGGGCTTGCATGTTAACAGCGCGTCCGCCTTCTATGCTATCTGTCACCGCTGTGGAG
>NZ_JBHIRE010000367.1:0-681 GCF_042196885.1 Bartonella sp. AA86SXKL
CCCTGCATTTTATTGATGAACTGTTTCCCCTTGGTAACACGTCTTTATTGACAAATGAACCATTCCCCCTACGCTATCTTTAGTCTCAAATTTTAACCTACGGCATGAAAGCTAGCGCATCTTCTTTTTTACTGAATTCATTTCTCATTTATAAAAGAAAATGGATAAGCGTGTTGATAAAATTTATACATCTGGCTTTTTTGCAACGTGCGGAAGCAAATAAAGATATCCTGTCTCATTCCAAGACAGAAGAAGAATTTTTCTTCAAACAAATCCAAAGGCGTATGGAAGCTACACCAGGGTTTTTCACACGCCAGCGCGCAGCAATCAAAGGTATAAGTGAAGAAACCACAACGGGTGTACACCGCCTTCATCAATTCAAAAACTAACAAATGTCGACAACTTTTGTCCACACTATAGAAATTTTCAGCATCCTCTCAGTCACATTATCACTCACTTGTAAATACATGTCTGTGGTAAAGATTTATGGAAACCGAATAAAGACTTTTTCCCAGAAAGAAGTGTTCCTATTAACTTGCATTTTTTTTTAATTTCTCCTACCGTTTTGCAAAAATTAATTTTGAAGGAATAAAGAATGACAGCTCAAGATTATGTTGTCAAAGATATCGCACTTGCTGCTTATGGTCGTAAAGAACTGGATATTGCTGAAACGGAAATGCC
>NZ_JBHIRE010000368.1:0-680 GCF_042196885.1 Bartonella sp. AA86SXKL
ATAGCCTATTCTTATTTCTTAGAGGGAAGTGTAAACATCCCATCCGCAAACCGCACACCTGTACGCACATTCATAATTTGCACAGTGGTTTCTAAGTTCTGCTGATCAACAATTGTCCATTGCCGTAAAGAATAGGTTTTAGAATCAAAAACCATTCGTATTTGCCCTGCGCCAACACTTTTATCCCGCAGAACAATCGTCACCGCCCCAGGATCTTCACGAAATGCTAATAAACGTCCTGATGAGATATTAATTTTATCGTCCAACAGAAATTTCATAGGTGTTTGGAAGAGTTTTGAGAAATTCCAAGTATTCAAAGCGCGATTGTTAATTCCTATGAATTGACCATCTGCAATGATCTGTAAGGGTATTTTTTTATAAATAAAACGAATTTTCCCTGGACGCTCTAAATAAAATGTTCCCTGAGACATTTTTCCTTTTGGACTAAATTGAATAAAATCACCTGTCATTGTTTTAATCGCTGCAAAGTGATTGGCAATTTTCTGCGCCCGCGCCACTTTATTGGATGATTGTGAAAAAGCCGGAAAAGTTAAGCAACTAAAGATAAGAATTCCCACAAACGCAAATATTCTCCTCCGTAGTAAAAAAAAAGTTTTCATAGAAAATGCTCCCAAACACTAGATAGTTACCTTACAATATAATCAAGCAGCGAATAATGA
>NZ_JBHIRE010000369.1:0-680 GCF_042196885.1 Bartonella sp. AA86SXKL
GAATGCGCGAAAATATGCGCCTTTATAAAAAAATGTCACTACGTGAACTAATTGATCTTTCAATTAATCAAGTTCTTATACGCTGTCTCTTTACATCCGCTACCACAGTTCTCGCTATGCTCCCTATGGCATTATGGGGCGGAAGCGCTGTTTATAATTTTGCATTTCCTATGGTATTTGGAATTATTATTGCAACATCGTCTTCAATCTTTATTGCTGCTCCTATTTTACTACTACTTGGGAATTGGTGGCGTAAAAGAAATAATCACACAAACACGACACTACAATAAAAATGCCACGTTAATTCATATATGAAATACCATTCCTCTCTTTCTTATAAAAAAAGCTATAGTCGCTTTAATGAATTCATTTTTTTTGAAAAAGTCATAAATATTATGCTCCATGATACGCCACTTATTACAACAATCGTTGCAGGTTTATGCTTAGCATTTCTTTTAGGAATGATTGCCAGTCGTTTGCGTATCTCACCACTTGTGGGATACTTATTAGCTGGTGTTATTGTAGGACCAAACACAGGCGGTTTTAGAATAGATTCCGGTATTATCAACCAACTTGCTGAAATTGGTGTCATTTTGCTAATGTTTGGTGTTGGACTGCATTTTTCATTGAAAGACCTGTTATCTGTCAAAGCTATTGCTATCCCTGCTGCCATTGCACAA
>NZ_JBHIRE010000370.1:0-340 GCF_042196885.1 Bartonella sp. AA86SXKL
TTATTGACGTCAAAGTTTTACAAAAGACGTATTTAACTTCTACTACATCAAGCTGATGGGAAAGTTTACCCAATAACCATTATTTTCTCTTATTCTTTTTTTACCAATCTCAAACGACTAGATTCTTTTTATGAAAACGCTCTGACTCTTCACACTCTTCTACCACTTTAGCTAAAATAGACTGTCGGATAATCATCAGCTTTGAGCTTCTCTTGACCATACTGAAAAATATCACAATCCCTAACCACAACGCCAATTCAATGGATCATCCATTAAACGAAACATAGCAAGATATATTTTATCCTGCACCTTTAAATTCAAAACAATTCAAACTGCTTTA
>NZ_JBHIRE010000370.1:382-677 GCF_042196885.1 Bartonella sp. AA86SXKL
TCCGATTCTGTTCGAGCAAATTATCTATGGTGATTTCTTCCACAAGGCCAGTTTTCTAAAAATTTACCAATCTAACCATATATTCTCTCAACAAATTAAGTTCTATGCAACTCACTCTCTAAGCTAGAAAAAAATCGAAACAGAGATAAGGAATCTCATAAAAGAAACAGCTTTTTATCAAATCGTCAGAAAAAACATCTAAAGTGTTTCATTTTCATTGAAAAAACCTTCAATGTTGGGTTCTTTAAAAGCATTTTTTACCAATCCTTATACGTCTTACAAGGCATGATTAAAA
>NZ_JBHIRE010000371.1:0-235 GCF_042196885.1 Bartonella sp. AA86SXKL
TCTTTTCTGCTCTAGCAATAGCTATCGCGCAACACTGTTCGCAAAAATAATACATGGATAAAAATTGACAAATTTGTTCTTATAAAGCATGAATTAAAAGTCTCTTTTTAGTGATGATGGGAACCCTTAAAACTACCCAAATAGACATTTTAAGGATTATCATTGTAAGCTATTTTATGATAAAATCTTGAATAAGTTTGTAAAGTTCTGCTTTATACATCCGCAAAAGAGGCAA
>NZ_JBHIRE010000371.1:314-677 GCF_042196885.1 Bartonella sp. AA86SXKL
TTGCCCTTGGCTATGTGCATTTCACAAAAATCTTTTGAGCACATAAAACCTCTCTCATCGTTTGAACAATTTTTGCTCTTTTAAATTAAATCCAGCCCTGCTGATAAAGAACAACAAAGTGATTTTAAGAATATAATGCATTTTTACCACTCTTACATCAGCCTCCTTAAGACTGTTATATTTTGTTATTTCAAACATTCTTACTGATGAAATCAAAAAAACGACTAGCTGAAAAGCCAACATTGGCGGTTTAACTATCACGGCATGACGCAATTACCTATCAAAGGGAATCATTAAAAATGATAGAACAAGAAATAAAAACACACCGTCGAGAATACGACTCTACAAAGCGAATTCTTTCAT
>NZ_JBHIRE010000372.1:0-327 GCF_042196885.1 Bartonella sp. AA86SXKL
TTATACCTATAACAGTGATTGCCGCCGATATTCTTTATAAATTAAATGAAACACGCAAAGCTGATAAAATGATTGTTGCTGCTTGGCAAAAAGAACCTCATCCTGATTTGGGAGCTCTTTATCTTGAAAGAGAAGAAGGGGCCGTTGGGCGCTTGAAAAAAGCTAAGACACTTGCTTCTTATAATAAAGATACATTTGAATCCACTTTTCTTATTGCTAAAGCTGCTCTTGATGCAGGTGAAAGAGTATTAGCTAGGGAACAGGCACAAAAAGCACTTCAATATCATAAGCGGGAAAGTGTTTATTTGTTGCTAGCAGATATTGAAG
>NZ_JBHIRE010000372.1:377-676 GCF_042196885.1 Bartonella sp. AA86SXKL
CTTTCTTTGGCGCTGCGTGCTGAACGTGATCCGGTATGGATGTGTGACGGTACTATTTTTTCTTCTTGGGCAGTCATCTCTCCAATAAGTGGACGTTTGGGCTGCTTTGAATGGAAAGCACCACCCCGTATGCCCCCTCTCACATTGGAGGCTGATACTCTTGTGCTGACAAAAAAAGACCAAGAAGATAAAGAAGATAAGGTGGATAAAAATGCTGTTGTTGAAGGTGAAATGTTAGAAAAGTCTCCTTCTGTAAAAGTTGATCTTTTGCATCATGCACAGATAGATAAACAAGATAC
>NZ_JBHIRE010000373.1:0-676 GCF_042196885.1 Bartonella sp. AA86SXKL
TAATTAAATTTTAAAAAAGCCAGTTTTGTAGTATGAAATACCTATTTACAGCTTATTGACAATAAATATTTTCTTGTTACAAAATAGAGTTCTCATAGAAATTATTTGTTTGAGAAAAAAATTAAAGAAAATATATTGACTCCTTACTGCAGAGACATACTTTAATTTTTATAGTCAGAGGGGTTAGATATTTATTCTGTAAATTATCGACTATTTTATGAGGTAGGAAGCATGTATTTTGAGGTGTTTCAAGGGGTTCACAAGCAATGGTACTGGCGTCTAATCTCAGGAGATGAACAAAAAATTGCTTTTTCGAGTAAGGGCTATCCAACAAAACAAGATATTCTCATAAATATTGAGCAGATAAAAGAAATTACACATAAAGCCCTTATTAGAGAGCTCCAACCCTAACGTTCCTTACCATTGAAATAAAATTTTACTCTGTATATTTTACACTTTGGTAATGAACAAAAAACTGATTTTCCAATAATGGGAAAGAAAGGTAGCTTTTTATATTGTTTCTCATACTAGCAAGTAACTCTCAATAAAGCTTTTCGTAGGTGCTGTACCTGTCTTCCAAACTAAAAATTAAATGAATCTTGAATATATCAAGAAGCAATGTTTTTGCTTTTCGGGCAAGTGATATAGGCTTTTCTTGAGGTACAATTCTCGGCAA
>NZ_JBHIRE010000374.1:0-675 GCF_042196885.1 Bartonella sp. AA86SXKL
TATATTCCCACAAACGTGATTTCCATCACCGATGGGCAAATTTTTCTAGAAACGAATTTATTTTATCAAGGAATTCGTCCTGCTGTAAATGTTGGTCTTTCTGTGTCGCGTGTTGGCTCTGCTGCACAAATTAAGGCGATGAAGCAGGTTGCTGGTTCCATTAAAGGAGAATTAGCACAATATCGTGAAATGGCTGCCTTCGCACAGTTTGGTTCCGATTTGGATGCCTCAACACAGCGTCTTTTAAATCGTGGTGCCCGTTTAACAGAGCTTTTAAAACAACCACAATTTTCTCCACTGAAAACAGAAGAACAGGTTGTTGTTATCTTTGCCGGTGTCAATGGTTATCTTGATGCTTTGGCTGTGGCTGATGTCGGTCGATTCGAACAGGGACTTTTGACACTTCTGCGCAGTGATCACTCAGATCTTTTGCAGGCAATTGCTGATCAAAAACAGCTAACCGATGACATCAAGGATAAGTTGATCGTTGTTCTTAATACTTACGCAAAGAATTTTTCGTAATGAGTTGATGGAATGCTTCAATGGCGTCGTTAAAGGATCTTAGAGACCGTATCGCCTCGGTTAAGGCAACACAAAAAATTACCAAAGCAATGCAAATGGTTGCCGCCGCAAGGTTGCACCGTGCGCAAGAGGCAGCTCATTCCGCACGTCCTT
>NZ_JBHIRE010000375.1:0-675 GCF_042196885.1 Bartonella sp. AA86SXKL
GGAGCAGGAGGCTTTGGCTCAACAGGACACGATTAAGCACCCCATTGCGCAAGAAGAAACGGTTATCCTTGCCCCTGGGCAACGCGCACTCATTCTAACGGGTCTAATCTTTCACTTGTCTCCTGGATTTGAAGCGCAAATACGTCCACGCTCTGGCTTAGCCTTAAAACACGGCATCACCTGTCTAAACACACCTGGAACCATTGAGTGCGATTAGCCGGTAGTGAAGTCAAAGTTCTGCTTATCAATTGTGGCCAGGAAGACTTTGCCATAAAACGTGGCATGCGCATTGCACAAACGGTTATCGCACCAGTTCTTCAAGTCAATGTGTGCGCCCTTGAACCACAGCAAAACGCGAGCATAAAAGCTATACGGGAAATCGAAGTGCCACTATCGAGGCGCCAAAAACTAAATGCTATGGGAATTTAGCACAACAGAACACACGTAAGCAGCCAATAAATGGCAAAGCACACCCTTAACAGTCTATTTATTCTCCAGGAGAAACAATTTCCAACATAGCAGTATTGGAGTTTACCACATCACCGCTTTTCGCTACCACGCCAGCATCGCCTGTAACATTTATCTCCGTAGCTTCTACCGCACCTGCCGTTTTATTATTTTTTACACCTCGTGCAGAAATATTGGTAGATTTTTGCAATCCTATAAGACCGACTT
>NZ_JBHIRE010000376.1:0-674 GCF_042196885.1 Bartonella sp. AA86SXKL
CCCCATCTGTCTTTTCATCAATATATTGCATAATTCTCCTTTCTGGAGCCTATAATCTATCCGCTACACAAGCCCGCCTTTAGAAAAGCTTCCAGTTCTCCATAATACATGAAGTGGGAACTGGGAACATATAAATCAAGCATTATGACTATAATGTCCAAAAACATCCATCTTCAAATGATGTTTATTCCTACTTCTCATATCGCATAACATCATGCCGATACATTTTCTTTATCTTCTGTACGTTCTGAGTAAATATACAGAGGACGCGCTTTCCCATCGACAACATCGCTCGAAATAACCACTTCTTGAACCCCTTCAAGAGCCGGTAATTCAAACATCGTCTCAAGAAGTATCTTCTCCATAATAGAGCGTAAACCACGCGCACCAGTTTTACGCTCAATCGCCTTCTTGGCAATAACTCGCAAAGCATCTTCATGAAATGCTAATTCGACATTTTCCATTTCAAAAAGACGCTGATATTGCTTTACCAACGCATTTTTTGGTTTTGATAAAATTTGAACAAGCGCATTAACATCCAAATCCTCTAAGGTCGCTACAATGGGAAGACGACCAATAAACTCTGGTATCAAACCGAATTTTATAAGATCTTCAGGCTCTAAGTCACGAAAAATCTCACCAACACAACGCTCATCAGGCGCTTTAACGGTAGC
>NZ_JBHIRE010000377.1:0-673 GCF_042196885.1 Bartonella sp. AA86SXKL
CTTCAATCTGATCTTCACGAATATGACGCAAAGGGTTGGTACGAACGCCTGTCAGGATAAGCAAGCGCAAAGCCAGTTGTGTTATGTTTTGTGTTTTACAGAGTAACTGATAAAAGGCGGGAACATCTTTCCAATCCATTGCAGGTCTATTAGTGGTTTTATGACGTTGTTTACCTAAGAGCGCGCGTGCTTTTTCTGTTGCTTGTAAATCAACATCTAACCCTAATGCAGCCGCATGTTTGAGACAAAGATTAAGACGATTTAGTGCTTTCTCTGCTGTTGCAGCTTTTGTATGCCAGATAGGAGCAAGGGTATTGCGTATCTCTGTTTGTGTAATCTCTGAAACGGGCAGACAGCCCAATTTAGGGAGAATATGAAGGCGTAATGGTAAAAACCAATCACAAGCTTTACCATCTCTTTTTAATTCAGCTTTACGGCTTTCAAAAGCATCTAAAGCAATGTTTTTTAAATAATGAAGATTACGCATTGCCTCACGCTTTTGTTTATCGCGTTCTTTAATGGGGTCACGACCCTCATGTAAAACAGCACGCCATTGGTTTGCCAATTCACGGGCTTTTTTTTAAGAGACATGTCTTAAGGCGCCCAAGCCCATTTCACGGCGCCGACCGTGAATGGTATAACGATAAAGCCATTGAGCACCACCATCTTTACG
>NZ_JBHIRE010000378.1:0-335 GCF_042196885.1 Bartonella sp. AA86SXKL
TTGCCCATAAGGCATAACTTATGTTTTTTTTGCCATACACAGTCGTTATTGCTGTACCTAAAGCGATTAAAAACGGAACAAACATTAAAGTCTCCTTTCTTATATAACGGGCAACATATTGCACACTTGGGCTAAAAAATAGAGATAATATATTAATTATTCACAATTCATTACAAATTATTACAATTCACAATTATATTGTGTTCTCTTTATGACTATAGAAAATACAACAAAACAGAGAGGCTGCTAAAAGTGAATTTCAAAGCAAAGCATCTCAGCATGCGCTTACTTTTTCATGAAGCAAAAGAGCGTATTTTCACCCTAACCCTGAAAGA
>NZ_JBHIRE010000378.1:372-672 GCF_042196885.1 Bartonella sp. AA86SXKL
ATCATTCACTAAATATTGAGATTTTTATTCTCTCTTTTCACAACACACTCTTCTTATTCTTGCCACAAAATTCCCCTTCTCACCAGCTAAGTGATGGTTTAAATTGTAACGCCTATTTTCTGCCCTTTTAGAAAACAAAAAACGGTAAGAATTTCTGAAGGTCTTACAAAAAGATGGGTTTGTGCCTCTGAAATCTCGCAGAAGAAAAAATCAGAATGAAACTTCAAGGAAAATGAGGAAGGTATTAGAGAAAAAACCATTTACGCTAAGAAAGAAGGAGATATTTTAACCACATAGCTC
>NZ_JBHIRE010000379.1:0-671 GCF_042196885.1 Bartonella sp. AA86SXKL
CCGCGCAAAATGGCGTCATTGATCATATCTGCGGTTCTCACCACCGATAAGAAAGCAAACTTTGTATCACTTGAAAGGGTGCGATTACCCCAAAGACGATAACCATTTTCGCGGATAATTGTTGTGATGTTTTGTTCGTTAAGAAGGTTAGCGCGGCTTGATCGATCACCAATGGAAAAATCAATAGGGCGCGCAGTTCCCACAATGCCATTGATCACTTTATTGGAAGGAGAATGCCAAAAGCCGTGTGTAAAATCAGTTTTAGCAATGACACCAGCAACTGCTGCACTTGCTGGCTGTTCTACAATTTTTCCATCACGATTTACCTTTACAAACGGATCAACGATAATAGCGCGCTTTGAATCAAAATCCTTTGCTGCGCTAAGGGCTGCTTCATCTGTTGTGTTGGGTGCATCAAGCACCACAATGGCGCGTAGGCGTTCAGCAATGCCAATGAGTTCTGCTGCTACGGGGTTGGCAGTCGCACCAGTTCCATTCTCTTCAATATTCACACTGGAAGGGCGTTGATGTGTAAAGCCTGGAGCGATGAGAATGCGTGGTGTTTGTCCTACAATGGACCCCGCTCCAATCAAAGCATGAACACCTTCATAAGCACCATTTGCGTTTACACCACCCAGAATATTGGTGAGTGTTGCATTTTCGTTGTCACC
>NZ_JBHIRE010000380.1:0-671 GCF_042196885.1 Bartonella sp. AA86SXKL
CTTCCGTTGCCATTAAAGCAATATATTGCTTAATCAGACTGGCTTCAGGTTCGGTTAGAATACGTCGTAAGTCTTCCCTTGTTAAAGGATTTAATTCCACGCGGATGGGCAAACGACCTTGAAGTTCTGGCAATAAATCAGATGGCTTGGAAACATGAAACGCACCTGATGCAATAAAAAGGATATGATCTGTTTTGATTTGCCCATATTTTGTGGCAATTGTTGTTCCTTCAACCAAAGGTAAAAGATCTCTTTGAACGCCCTCACGCGAGACAGCAGCACTTGCGCCCCCATCTCTGGTCGCAATTTTATCAATCTCATCGATAAAAACAATTCCGTCATTCTCAGCAACACGAAGTGCTTCTTGAATAATTTGATCCTGATCAAGGAGTTTTTCAGACTCATCATCAATAAGTGGTTTAAAAGCGTCCTTTACTGTTGTTTTGCGAACTTTTGTACGATTCCCCATCTTGCCAAAAATTTCTGACAAATTCATAATTCCCATTTGTGCACCAGGCATACCAGGAATATCAAAGGTCGAAGTACTATTACTGTTATTATCAGAGACTTCAATTTCAATCTCTTTTTCATCCAATTCACCGTCACGCAATTTTTTACGAAAACTCTCACGGGTAGCGGGACTTGCTGTCTTACCAACAAGGGCATCTAAA
>NZ_JBHIRE010000381.1:0-671 GCF_042196885.1 Bartonella sp. AA86SXKL
AGATTGATCAGGAAGCGCATCAAGAGCGCGCATATGGTCATTCATAAAGGCTTTGCGTGCTTCGACCTCTTTTTTAAAAGAAGTAAACCATTCATACCACTGCGGATGTGCGTAAACAATAAGTTCAATATACTCGAGAATATCATCAAGATTACGAGCTGCATGTTCAAAGCGTGCTTTATCTTCTGCCTTGTGGTTTTTTGCATAACTGCGGTCAGCTACGGCCATATCGATCAAACTAATAAGCACCAAATCAGCTTGTTCACGCAATTCTGAACTTGTATTCAACTGTGCAACTTCGCGATCAACGGCGTTTGAGAGTAACAAAATAAAGGCCGAAGCCAACAGAGCCATAACAAGAGAAACAATAATCGCTAACCAACGCCAACGCGATATTATTGCATCAGAAGAGGGTATATGAGGGAGCAAATTCGTCTTTGTTGTCATAGAATTCCCATCGGCGAACCTGAAAATCGTCATTTTTCAGCGCAAAAGAGGGCGCCCTTATGGCATCATAGTGCAGCAAACCCACTGAAGAATTCCTATAAACTTTCTTTATTTTTCCCAAGGGTCACGCTAAACACCATGAATTTCTTTAGATGCTGACTTTACTTTAATAGCTATAAAGGGAATTAAAAAAACAAGGCTCTTAAACATAATTATTGTACTTT
>NZ_JBHIRE010000382.1:0-668 GCF_042196885.1 Bartonella sp. AA86SXKL
TTGAATTGATCGATTGCATTTTTAATTATAGAATTAAGCGTATTTGATTTTGTTTTAAAAGCATTGCCATAAACAGTATCACCTACAAGCGGGTGTCCGATGTGAGCCATATGAACACGGATTTGGTGAGTCCTTCCAGTTTCTAGACGACATTCTAGAAGACTAGCAAAAGGTGTTTTATCTGCACAGGTGCCATATTGTTCTAGGAGAGAAAAATGTGTAACAGCGTGACGAGCATGGAGACATTGGTTATAGACGACCGCCTGCTTTGTTCGATTATGCGGAGAACGGCCAACGGGGGCATCAATTGTCCAAACATTACGGTTAGGAGATCCCCAAATCAAGGCATGATAACGTCGATCTAATGCGCTAGTACGTCCATGGTCAAAAAATTGTGCACTAAGGCTTTTATGAGCAAGGTCGTTTTTGGCGACCACCATGACTCCACTTGTATTTTTATCGAGACGATGCACAATGCCGGGACGCTTAACTCCGCCGATACCAGACAAACTCTTACCACAGTGATGAATAAGGGCGTTAACCAATGTTCCAGTCCAATTGCCATTGCCGGGATGAACAACGAGACCAGCAGGTTTATTAATGACAATGACATGATCATCTTCAAAAAGAATGTCCAATGCAATAGCTTCACCGCTAGGTTCTGCATC
>NZ_JBHIRE010000383.1:0-324 GCF_042196885.1 Bartonella sp. AA86SXKL
GGAATTGCCGAACCTCTGGTTCGATATGCAAAGTTATTTTGCGTTCATTGAGCAAATTTTGCAAATGTTGTATCTGGATATCAACGATAGCTTCCATGTCGCTACGTTGTAATCTCTGAAAGAGAATAACCTCATCAATACGATTAAGAAATTCGGGACGAAAAGCCGCTTTTACAACATTCATGACATCATTTTTTGCCTGATCGGTCGTTTGTCCTTCTGGCAAGGCGGTTAAAAATTCCGCTCCCAAATTTGAGGTCATAATCAGTAAGGTATTGCGAAAATCGACAGTACTCCCCTGGCTATCTGTCACGCGCCCTTCAC
>NZ_JBHIRE010000383.1:373-668 GCF_042196885.1 Bartonella sp. AA86SXKL
GATTAAAAATATCGGGATGGGCTTTTTCAATCTCATCGAACAAAATGCCCTGATAAGGTCTTCGCCGCACGGCTTCAGTTAGCCCTCCCCCTTCTTCATATCCGACATATCCGGGCGGTGCCCCAATCAAGCGTGCACCGGCATGTTTTTCCATATATTCCGACATATCGATGCGCAACATAGCATTTTGATCTTGAAAGAGAAAAGCCGCAAGCGCTTTGGTTAATTCGGTTTTTCCCACACCGGTAGGACCAAGAAACATAAAGGAGCCGATGGGGCGATTAGGGTCTTGCAG
>NZ_JBHIRE010000384.1:0-667 GCF_042196885.1 Bartonella sp. AA86SXKL
ATCCAGATGATTTCATTATGGAAAAGGAAGAAGAAAGTTTGCAAAGCTCTATAATCAGTGAGGATAGCGTTCATATTTCTGATGATGGAGAATCAGATGATCCTAAATGGTCCATTAACACTATGGTTGAGGGGGCTGGAACACTCTATGTTGAGGCAGGTGGTTTCAGTAAAAATACGACAATTGAACATGGTGGTTCTGAGATTGTGGCAGAACAAGGTATTTCAGAATCTACTATTGTTTATGAAGGTGGAAAACAAAATGTCGAGGGTGGAGGGGTTACATTGAAAGCTCAAATCTATGGCGGTGAGCAGCTTATTTTTGGAGATGGTTATGTAAATGGGAGTATTGCAGGAAGCAGCGCCTATAACACAACCATTTACGGACAAGGTGAAATACCAGGATATCAGAGTGTATATGATGATGGAATGGCTGTAGGAACAAAAATTATGGAAGGAGGAATACAAACTCTTGCTAAATGGTTCTCAGAGGATGATACTTTTGCACAAAAGAGCGGTGGTTTAGCGATCAATACTGAAGTTTTCGCGGGTGGGATGCAGCGTATTTTAGCAGGAGGTGAAGCGGACACTGTTACTTTATACACTGGTGCTGTTCAAGTAGTTCATGCTGGTGGATACGTGAAAAATCTAACGATTGAAAATAGAGC
>NZ_JBHIRE010000385.1:0-667 GCF_042196885.1 Bartonella sp. AA86SXKL
AGCTTTATTCCGTGGATTTTTTCCAACATTCATTCATCATTATTGATGCTGCAAAATGAGATTTGAGAACCTGTAAGGAGATGCCTCTTGAAAAATCTTACTTAATTTTTTTGACAATGTTTTTCTGAAAATTCAGTGATTATGTGGTTTTCATCCGATGCGTAGGAATTGCTTTGTATATGGAAATAAGATCTTAATTTATAAGGATAATTCATCATTTGCACCTTGAAAGAGCCCCTGAATATCATAGGATTCTCTCATTTCAAATCTTTTTATACTGAATCAAACAAAATTATTCGCTTGCATGTTACAAGTGAGGTCGGTTGTGGATAAAAACATTTTGAGAAAGGAGTAAAAGTGCCTCTTATGAACCGTCTCAAGAACCAAGGGCTGCAACATCGTGATTTGGCAAAGAGAATGATGGGGTTGGTTTGCTTCTTCATGAGCGTAAAGATGGCTTTGCTCCGTGGATGTAAGACATTCATAGAGATGCAAGAAACAGTATTTTTCTGTATGTGGGAATTTTATGTCCTGAAAGTACCTTAAAAAAATTTTCTAACCTTGCGCTGGTTTTGGCATTAATATGCTTTTGGCACTGGCAATTGCTAGACAATTTAGCCTCGATAAGGGGGGGCATATAATGGATCTCAACGGGTGTCGTTTGACA
>NZ_JBHIRE010000386.1:0-322 GCF_042196885.1 Bartonella sp. AA86SXKL
CGTGACGCCCTCTTAATAATAATTATACTCTTTATTACCAGTAATTTTATAATCAATGGTATGATTTAAAATCTCTGATCAATCATTTTAAAATGGCTACCCTTTTGCAGCAGCTGCAACCTCTGCAGCAAAATCAGATTCTTCTTTTTCCACACCTTCGCCCAGCGCAAAACGAATGAAAGCTGTGATTTTTGCCGGCGCACCAATCGATTTTTCAGCATCCTTCAAGGCAGCATCAACAGTAATATCAGGGTTCATAACAAAAGCCTGAGAAAGCAAAACAACTTCTTCAAAAAACTTACGCATGCGCCCCTCAACCATT
>NZ_JBHIRE010000386.1:379-666 GCF_042196885.1 Bartonella sp. AA86SXKL
CTCTGAAAAAATTGCTTTCTCACGCTCAATAGCACTGGAATCAACATCTTCCGCTGTTAGCGCCAACGGATTGGTTGCAGCAATATGCATTGCAACCTGCCTACCAAAAGCAGCTGCTGCCTTCTTATTTCCTGTCGTTTCAATAGCAACCAAAACACCAAGCTTGCCAAGTCCCTCAGCCACACTATTATGTATATAAGTAGCAACAACACCATCCTCAACAGAGAGTTTAGCAGAACGACGAAATGTCATATTCTCGCCAATTGTCGCAATTGCATCTTTAATTG
>NZ_JBHIRE010000387.1:0-666 GCF_042196885.1 Bartonella sp. AA86SXKL
GACGCTATGGAGACTGTCGAGTGTTGGCAATTGGCTTTGAAAACGCGAGGGACACCTTCTACTTTGGCTTTGAGTAGACAAAATTTACCACTTTTGCGTCGGGAATATGAAGAAGAAAATCTTTGTATGCTCGGTGCTTATGAATTACTCACCGCCAGTGATGATGCGCAAGTGACCCTGTTTGCTTCCGGTTCAGAATTGCAGATTGCCGTACATGCACATGCAGTCTTAGAAGAAAAGGGAATCCCAACGCGTGTGGTTTCTGTACCTTGTTTTGAACTCTTTACACAGCAATCTCCCTCCTATCAGAGGGCTCTCATTGGTGATGCACCGATTAAAATTGCCATTGAAGCTGCACTCCGGCAAGGTTGGGACTATTTTATCGGCACTAATGGGGTGTTTATTGGCATGCAAGGATTTGGTGCCAGTGGGACCATCGATGCGCTTTATGCGCACTTTGGCATCACTTGTGAAAATGTGGTCGCTGCCGTTGAAAAAAAACTTGAAGACATCCATAAGGAAAATGTGAAATAAATGCTCATGGTGCTATGAACCATTTTGATCATCGTGGGTGCGATCGTTTTTATGCCATCGTAGAAAGTTAATAAGTGATTCTTTATGATTTGGAAATCATTGAAATGAATAGTCAGATGTTGTGCTATGAAA
>NZ_JBHIRE010000388.1:0-666 GCF_042196885.1 Bartonella sp. AA86SXKL
TTTGAAGCGTTATTTTTGTCAGCAGCATCTTGCTATGGATCACGTTGTTCTTCATCCAGAAATAGTATAATCCCTTCGCGAAAAGATGGGAAGGTTTCTTATGTATTTTTATTCCCTTCAAGAAGTTGATGTGCTTTGATAAGAGCATTCCAGTCTTTGGAGTGAAAAGAAAACTTGAAGCTTTTGGTCCAAAGCATTGATCATAGCATGACTTTTCGTGGTTAAATCTTGGTTTTCTTCTTACCAACGTTTTTCTTTTGTGATGACTTTATTGATAGTTGACAGCACAATCTAGAGCTTCCAACACAATTTATAGTTTGCAAATACAGGGATGAGCCGGGATAAAAGAGGCATTGATCCTTATCATTAGCGTCATAGTCTTTAACAAGCGTTTTAAAAACCCAATTTCAGATTTCTTTTTGAAATTAGGATTGATAAATATCTATGAATGTTGCATTTCTTATTCTGAGAATAAAGAAAAGCTCTTACGTTTGAGCTCCCATTTTTAAATAACATGAACATTTTTAACAAGACGATTGGTATAATTTCCAGTCTCCAAGTGTATTTGAGATACTTATTTTCTATAAATGATAAACCCTTTTCCAGTCTTTGTTTACTTTGTGTCATCCTGGTTCTTGGGCATATTTTTGTTCTTTACAAAAGAGG
>NZ_JBHIRE010000389.1:0-274 GCF_042196885.1 Bartonella sp. AA86SXKL
TTGTGGCTTGTTGTCCTACTTTAATATCGCCAAGGCCGACTTTCATGAGGGTCTTCATTTTGTTATGAATATTAGGAACAGCTTGAAAAAAATCTTCTGCTTTTTCGATTGTCATGTCCAAAATATCGGCGATCGATTTTCCTTTAAATTTTATCTCTAGGGTTTCTCGATTATAGCGTTTTCCTTGGCATATATCGCAGGTAACGTAGATATCAGGCAAAAAGTGCATTTCAATTTTGATCACTCCATCTCCCTGACATGCTTCGCAGCGTCC
>NZ_JBHIRE010000389.1:375-665 GCF_042196885.1 Bartonella sp. AA86SXKL
GTCGCTGGATTAGAACGCGGAGTCCGTCCAATAGGTGATTGGTTGATATCAATAACCTTATCAAGAAATTCTAATCCCTCAATTTTATCATAGATTGCGGGACTTTGATGTGTGCCCATGATATGATGTGAGGCAGCTTTGAAAAGAGTTTCAATGAGGAATGTTGATTTTCCTCCACCTGAAACACCAGTTATGCACGTGAAGGTTCCAAGAGGGATGGTCGCACTGATGTTTTTGAGGTTATTGCCCTTGGCCCCAATTATTTTCAATATTTTTGATTTTGATATTTT
>NZ_JBHIRE010000390.1:0-329 GCF_042196885.1 Bartonella sp. AA86SXKL
GTTGTCGATATAAAGCGTAAGAAAAAGTAAGCCACTATTTGTTGGAGTGAAGTTTAGAGGATATTTTCTTCAAGGAAAGAAAATATTGTGCAGAGGGTAGCAGGTCTTCTCGAGACTCTATGCACTTTAAGTTAAGATATGGGAGTAAGGGTGGAGTGGTGCTAAATTTTCATGTGTGTAGGATTATGAGAAGACATCTGACATTAAGTTGCCAAGATTTGCAAGGGGTTTACTGTTTATTGTAATATATTGATTTATAAAGATAATCTATCGTTTTTCAATTTGAATGAGAGCGCCAAATATCGTAAGATTCTCTCCTCTTAAATCCT
>NZ_JBHIRE010000390.1:355-665 GCF_042196885.1 Bartonella sp. AA86SXKL
CTCTCATAGTGAATCATTCAAAATCATTCCTTTGCCCGTTACAAGTGGGATTGTCATGTGGATAAAAATTCTTCAAAAAAAGAGTAAAAATGCCTCTCATGAATTGTCTCAATGTAAGGGCTTAACATTTTGAGCTGGCAAAGAGAATGATGGTGCTGGTTTGCTTCTTCATAAGTGTAAAGAGGTTGTGCACAATAGCTTTTACGGTATTATCCTTCACGGGCGCCGTCGTGATCGTGAAATGGGCTTTTGTGCGCTGACGGGTATCTCTTTAAAATAAGAGCGTAAATGAACAAAACAATGGTGTTCT
>NZ_JBHIRE010000391.1:0-665 GCF_042196885.1 Bartonella sp. AA86SXKL
GAGAGCAACCCATTATTTCAAATTGGAAGCGAACATAAATTACTCCCTCGAATAAATATTCTTTGGTATAGAGTTTAACCTGTTTTAAAAATTTTCTATCTTAAATTATTAAATTTAAGAAAATGAAATCCCCTATTTTGTCATAGCATGACTCATTTTTTATGAAAATAAGGGTATTTTAGGCATAATGTAGAAGAGTTTTAAGATACTGAAAGTTCATAAATGTTGCTATTCTCATGGGGAGTTGATGCTTCAATCGTGGATGCAATATGGCACCGTTGAAATCAATTTTTTGGTCATAAAAAAAGGTAACAGGCGTAAATCAAATATCAAATAAAGCTTATAGATCTAACGCAGTATTTGTGTCGTTGTTATATATGTCAAAAAGAGATTCTGACTGCTGTGTCAGAAGGAAAGAGACTTTTCTCCTTCATCCCTCAGAGGCAAGAGAGTATTAAATCCCCAAAAAGGAGCCGTTATTTCCTCTACCCTTAAGCTTAGTTTCCGCACTAAAATATGCTTGAGCATATCTCATATATTCTCGTTTTTATATCGCCATGCTTAGCGTAAAAAATGAAGATATTTTTATCATGACAGATATTGATAACTTTTCCAGTATTTTAAATCCTCCAGTCCCAAGTCTTTCAAAAAAAGCAAGTTGCAAT
>NZ_JBHIRE010000392.1:0-664 GCF_042196885.1 Bartonella sp. AA86SXKL
TGCTGCTGTTGGTTTTGCTTTTGCTCCCGCTTGTGCCAATCGTTCTTTTACCAAAGCAAGGGTGCCATCAGGTTTATAAAAGGGAAAAATGATTTTTTCGCCTTCTTCTCCTATGCGGTAACGCTTTAAAATCTCAAGGGGAATGCCGCGTTCTTTGTTTAAGTAGATCTTGACCAAATTTTGGGGTGTGCCCCCTGTGGGAACTGGTGGACGCCGATAGGAACGATGCGGTGCTATAAAGGGTTTGGGACGGGTTAGATTGAGGAGGGTACGTGCTTCCTCTAACGCTTGAGAGAGGTTAATCCCTTTGACTGCACACCAAAGGTCTAAAAGATCACCGCCGCTGCCTTCTGCAAAGTCATACCAGAGACCGGCTTTACTGCCGCTCAAGCAGACCGATAAACTTTGGCCCGCTTCTCCTCTTGTGTTGCCGACAACCCCATCATTGCCACGTTTCCGCCCTTGGGGAAGCAACATTTCTGCTATTGCGCCTGCTTGAGAGTTAAGTTTTTGTTTGATTTCAACAATGGTGCTCATGTTCATTCCTATGGTCATTGATGAGAGTTCGGTAGAGGGCATCGCTGTCGCTAGAATGCCGTGTGAGAGATGCGTGAGAAGAAAACATGGCAAGTCTTTCTTGATGGTCTTTTATTCGTTCAATCTT
>NZ_JBHIRE010000393.1:0-254 GCF_042196885.1 Bartonella sp. AA86SXKL
TAGAACCAGGAGAAGCCGCCATCACCAAAAGCACGACATTAGAAGTAAGTGTGCTTGATACATTGTATAATGAAAAAAACCTTGCCATAGTTGATAGCTCAATAGAAGCTCATATGCTTGATCTTTTAATCTATCGTGAAAATGCAAAACTAGAACAAAATCAAGGTCCCCATGAAATCATGGTTTGTGGAAAATCTTGTCTTGCTGGTGATATTTTTGGAACATTTCGGTTCCCTGAACCTCTCAAAATAGGT
>NZ_JBHIRE010000393.1:350-664 GCF_042196885.1 Bartonella sp. AA86SXKL
ACTGGTTTAATGGCGTTACAATGCCAGCCATTGTTATTAAAGAGTGTAATGGAGCTCTAACAATTCAACGTCAATTTAGTTATAATGATTATCAAAAAAGCCTTTCATAATTCAAATCTACAAAAAACCATCATGCGGCAATATTAATGAAGGAGATAACCTAAAAATGAAGAAAAATATTCTCATTATTGGTGCTGGAGGTGTTGCACAAGTTGTTGCGCATAAATGCGCCCAAAACAACGATATTCTCGGTGAAATTCATATCGCTTCACGAACACTCAAAAAATGTGAAGCAATTGTTGCATCCATTAAAA
>NZ_JBHIRE010000394.1:0-398 GCF_042196885.1 Bartonella sp. AA86SXKL
TCTTCCTCTTCTTTCAGTGTTACGATGATAAGGCGAGGAAGGGGCAATTCATTCAAGTTTAATCCCGTGCCAAGCCATGGTTCGAGCAATTTTTCTGTCGCTTTTTGGTCAACAATTGTGGCATCTTGTACACCATGAAATGTTTTAACCAATTTTACTGCATCACGAAGTGCTTTTTCCGTATCAACATTTTCAATGGGGCGTATTTGAATCGTTGCTTCATAGCTAATTTGATTGCTCCAATTTTTGGCAGAACGTTGGATTAAATCAACACCAATTAAGGTGAGGCTTGAGAGAAATGTCATAATAGCAATTACGGCAACCAGTGCTTGTCCAGAGATGTTGCTACTGGGAATAATCGCTGTTGTGTTTTTTTTATTGTTGGTAAAAATGGAGAA
>NZ_JBHIRE010000394.1:419-662 GCF_042196885.1 Bartonella sp. AA86SXKL
TGAATTGTCATCCGTCCATTGTGGAGAAGCATTCGCCGTGCTGCGACTTGTTCCATCAGGGCAATATCATGGGTGGCAATGACAACAGCTGTTCCAAAACGGTTTAATTCAATAAACAAGCGTAACAAGCGTTTTGCCAAAGGTGGATCAACATTTCCTGTTGGTTCATCAGCCAAAAGAATTTCAGGTTGATCAATCAATGCACGGGCAATCGCTACCCTTTGTTTTTCTCCGCCGGAAAGA
>NZ_JBHIRE010000395.1:0-260 GCF_042196885.1 Bartonella sp. AA86SXKL
TTTTATTATTTCTCATGGTTTATAGATGCAATATGAAGCGATGAAGGGATAAAAAACAATGTTGAAAAAGCGGATGACAGAAGACTACTCTTTCGATAAGTCGTTTTGAAGTAAAAGACAGTTTGAGAAATGGCAAAGATATAAATAGGTGTAACATGAATGAACTGACCCATATTGATACTGTTATAGAGGATTATGATGCTGTTTTTTGCGATGTGTGGGGTGTGGTGCATACCGGTGTACATGGCGTTTAACCGGCG
>NZ_JBHIRE010000395.1:346-662 GCF_042196885.1 Bartonella sp. AA86SXKL
TTCACCTCGTCCACGTGAAAATATCGTTGATCAATTACAAAGTATGAATGTACATAGCGATTGTTATGATGCCATTATCACTTCAGGGGATGTGACGCGTGATCTCATTCGGGCTGCACCGCGTAGAGTTTTTTTTATTGGTCAGCAACGTGATTTAGTTTTGTTTGAAGGGTTGGATTGTGAATTGGTTGAAGAGTGGGAGGCCTCGGTGGTGGTTTGCAGTGGCTTTCTTGAAGGTTTTGAGGAAAAACCTTCCGCTTATGAGGATATGTTTCACCGTATGCGAGCGCGAAATTTACCATTTATTTGTGCCAAC
>NZ_JBHIRE010000396.1:0-662 GCF_042196885.1 Bartonella sp. AA86SXKL
CATGTTAAAGGTTTAACAAGGCGCTTTGTTTGGCTTGAGAAAAGAATAGTTTATAAAGCTCAGACGGATAATTTTTTGATAAGAAATGTATTTTCTCTTCTTGGCGACTAAAGGTAAACCATTGTCTTTAATTTATAAAATTATTTCAAGACTTTTATGATAATATATTGAAAAATGAGATATATTTTATGAGGTTATCTGTTGTTCTTATTTGCAGAGTGTTGCAATTTTCAATATCTGAATAATTGTGAAAAAAAGAAAGGATTTTTCTGTTCAATGTTCATAAACAGAAAGATGAAGAGCAATGATATTGTAAACTTTCTTTTAGTAGGGATTACGTTATTATCGAGATAAGGTTCGATCTATAATGGTAAGCTTTTATGTTAAAAGTTTTACGTGAGGGTGCAATGGATTATTTGTGTGTTTTGGAGAGGGATGGATGAGTTTTTTTCGTTGTATTGGTCGTTCTGCTTTATTTATGTTGGATCCAGAGCATGCACACCGTTTAGCGATTATGGGGCTGAAAAGTGGACTGAACAGTTATCAGAAGGTCGTTGATAAGCGGTTATGTGTGACTATTGCGGGTCTTAAATTTGAAAACTTTATCGGTCTTGCTGCGGGTTTTGATAAGAATGCAGAGGTTGTCAATGATGTTTTTCATT
>NZ_JBHIRE010000397.1:0-661 GCF_042196885.1 Bartonella sp. AA86SXKL
AATCACATTTTCGAGACTTAGATTTGATGTTAATAGGTCCTTCGGTTAAAAAGGTGGAAAACATCTTTGATGATTTTTGGAATAGCGCTGTCGTTTTACCGATTCACCCTTTAGTTGTTCCTAAAAGTGTAAATGATCTTGCTTTTTGGAGGGAAAAATTACGACAATTTCGTGATTCCAAAGCTGCAAAAGTTTATTTAGATTATGTCAAGAAGCATATTAGTTTTGACTGTTTTATTCAGACAGGAAAGCGATTATTTTTAGCAGATAAAGTTGTTGTTCTTTCTGATCCTCCGGAAAAAGTATTGCGCAAAAAAGCAGAAATTGGCGCATGAAAGCACTCTCACAGGTTATTGAAGACGCCCAAAAAACGGTTCAGATTACATCACCTTATTTTGTTCCTGGTAAGGTAGGTACGCAGAATTTTAGCAATTTGGTTTCAAAAGGTGTTGATGTCAAAATTCTTACGAATTCTTTAGCAGCCACTGATGTGGCACTCGTGCATGGTGGTTATGTACCTTATCGTAAGATGTTATTGAAAAGTGGTGTTAAGCTCTATGAGTTAAAACCAGGTGGAAATATGCACGGGTTGCGACTGTTTCGATCAAGTAAGGCTAGTTTACATACCAAAGCTTTTTTAGTTGATCGTAAAACTGCTTTT
>NZ_JBHIRE010000398.1:0-661 GCF_042196885.1 Bartonella sp. AA86SXKL
AAAAATGGTCTTCAAATTTTTCGATTAAATGCTGAGCCAAAAGCGTTGATGACTAGCCAACCAATTGTACGAAAACATAAGGGCTTTTCCATAAAAATGCCGTTCAAATAGCTCATTTGCCAACTGACAATCAACCCAATGCGCAATGGCACTTTCATCAATTCCAATCAAAATCCACGCATAGCGAGCACGCGACACAGAAGAATATTTCTTCTCACCATGTTCTAAATAATTTTCTAAAAGCGCAAGAGCTTACGTAAGCGGACCAGTTAAAATCACAAGGATACTTTCACCACAAGAGAGGTAAAAGCCAGGTGCTGTACCGGTAGGATTATCAAGCACTTTTGCCGTCTCAGGAAATAATGCTTGACGCGCATTATTACTATCCGGTGTGCTCCCTAACCACCCCAATTGACCTTTTATTGTTTGCCAAACATCTTCATGATGAAACAAAGGTTGCCTTACAGCTTTAGCAACCGCATCACGTGTTTTATCATCAGATATTGGTCCTAATCCTCCACTGATGGTAATGAGATCTTCTTGTCCAAGACAAGCAATCACAGTTTCACTAATTTGCTGTAATTGATCAGCACAAACAAAATGACGTGTTACTTGGATATTTCTCTTTTCCAAGCTTTGACTCAAATCTTATAAATTCGTA
>NZ_JBHIRE010000399.1:0-660 GCF_042196885.1 Bartonella sp. AA86SXKL
CAACAATATTTTTTATCAAAGCGGGAATGCTACGCTTGGTAAAATGATAAGGATCAAAAGATGCCTCTGATAAGACCTGGTATGGGAACAGAAAACAGTATTGAGCTTCTTTACACGCTCATTCAAATGGCAAGACCACGCACAGTCCTTGAAATCGGTGCGGGGGATAGCACATGCTTGATTGCTACAGCACTGCAAAAAGCAAAACAAGCATGGCAACAGGATAAAAAACTTTTAAGATCTACCACTTTTGAAGAACGTACAGCTTTTCTTGACCCTTCAGGAGTCCTTGAGAATTATCAACCACGATTGATCACCATCGATGATTTTTCAGCAGAAGGTCAATCCGCCGAACAAGCATGGCAAAAACCACTCCAAGACAACAGCATTGAAAAAGACATGGTAACATTTATCCATATTTCTTCTCTCTTGATGATGAAACGCTCAAATCTTGGGGACCAATAGATTTTGCTTGGATTGATGCTGGAACGCCCGCAAATGATGTGCAATTTGTTACCACACTTTGGGAACATATTACCGCTCATGGTTATCTCTGTCTTCATGAACCAACAATGACAATAACCGTTGCTCTTGATGGAGCTCAACGGGTTCGCCGTGTCAGAACCCCTTTTTGGGAAGAAATTCTCTACCGGCTTGATG
>NZ_JBHIRE010000400.1:0-318 GCF_042196885.1 Bartonella sp. AA86SXKL
TGGCGGAGAAGAGGGTGGCGGATTTAAAAGTATACGATTTTTCTAACGATGTCAAAAGATCTTTACCAATCAATCCAACCACACTTCTCCTCTTATCAAAGTGATACAATAGACAACTTTACGCCTTTATTTATCGATCTGTTGCGGCGAACGGGATAGAATGTGATTTATACAGATCAACCCCAAAAGCAGCAAAACATGGGTGTGGGGTTGTTTTACACACGAACACCAAAGGATGATGGACATATAATTTCTGTGCTTCAGTATGATTGGTCGGGAGAACCAAATTATTATCTACGTATTTATCAGAATAAATAA
>NZ_JBHIRE010000400.1:348-660 GCF_042196885.1 Bartonella sp. AA86SXKL
GAAGATGGACATTCTCTCTATTTCAAACATAAAGACTTAAAATTTTTTGCAAAAGATAAAGAAATTTGCACCTCATTTTAACGGATCTAACAAGTGCTCCTACACGCTCTCTTTTTCTCAACATTTCGCATTTTTCATAAGCAATTCGTCACATATTTTAAAAAGTAGCCTCATCATAGATGCTTTTTTATTTTAAAGTGATGGATATTTATTAAGAGAAGATAACCTCTCTGGATCATTCTTTCATTATCGTTGTTTAAAGGTGTTTAAAATAGCACTGTTTAAAACAGTGTGGTTCTGATCAACGTTAAT
>NZ_JBHIRE010000401.1:0-314 GCF_042196885.1 Bartonella sp. AA86SXKL
GACAATTGAGTGAGCCAACACGTATTATTGGGGTTTCACGCTCTTCACTGAGTAGTGAAGAGTATCAAAATTTTGTTCGTGCTTCTTTAGAAAAATATGTTCATCCAAAAGATCTCAATCGAATTGAACTCAATCGTTTTCTTGCGCGTTTAACCTATATTTCTGTTGATATTACATCAAATCGAGGGTGGAGAGATCTCGCTTTACCGCTCTCAGAAGATCCATCTGATATTCGAGTTTTTTATTTAGCAGTTGGTTCATCCCTTTTTGGTGATATTGCGATGAGATTGGGACAAAATGGTTTAGTAACGCAA
>NZ_JBHIRE010000401.1:364-660 GCF_042196885.1 Bartonella sp. AA86SXKL
ACCTATTGGTTGTAATGTAAAAACAGCGGTTCAGCTCAATGATACATTTGCAAGCGTATTTGATGAAGATCAGATTTTTCGCATTGACCATTATCTGGGCAAGGAGACCGTTCAAAATTTGATGGCATTGCGGTTTGTTAATACACTTTATGAGCCGTTATGGAACTCCAATTATATTGATCATGTACAGATAACGGTGGCTGAATCTTTAGGATTGGAAGGGCGTATAGAATATTATGAGAGTGCAGGTGCACTGCGTGATATGGTACAAAATCATATGCTGCAATTGCTCTGTT
>NZ_JBHIRE010000402.1:0-659 GCF_042196885.1 Bartonella sp. AA86SXKL
CTGCAACTCTTATAGGCTCTCTGCTTTCAGCAATAACCGCCGTTGGTTCTGCTTTTATATCACTTGGTGTCGCAATCATGACCACTCCTATCGGTTGGATAATCGGGGGCATTGCGGCGCTTGTCGGGGCTGGATATCTGCTCTACAAAAACTGGGACAAAATCAATGGCTGGCTGCTTACATCACTAGCCATAGTAAGCGCAGTTTTTATCAGGCTTGCTTTTGCTCTTTCAGGACCAGTGCTTGCGGCCTTCACTTCCGTTGGTTCTAAAATTACCGGTCTGGCTGTAAACCTTGGAAAATCCCTGCTCTCAAAAATAGTCGCAGCAGATAAAGCTTTTATTAGATTTTCTGCTACTCTGGGAAGATCACTGCTTTCAGCATTAGCCTCAGCTGCTTCCGCAGTTGCCAGTCTTGCTTTAACTCTTGTAGGTTCACTCATTTCGGCAATAACCGCCGTTGGTTCTGCTTTTATATCGCTTGGTATCACAATCATGACCACACCTATTGGCTGGATAATGGCTGGCATTGCAGCCCTTATTGGAATTGGATATCTGCTTTATAAAAATTGGGACACAGTCATAAGCTTTATAAGCAAGTTATGGGATTCTTTTGCAAGCTTATGTAGTAATGCTTTCAATAACCTCTTTGCGCTCTTT
>NZ_JBHIRE010000403.1:0-657 GCF_042196885.1 Bartonella sp. AA86SXKL
AGTGTTTGTCTTATCACTTTTAAACGCCAATCTCCAGAAAGGTTGTTTGCATCCCACACGAACAAAGAGCGTGCTTTTACCTTTGTTTGTCAATTAGCATCCAATGTTAACGCAGTTGCATGTTCAAAGAAAATATATAGATATTTCAGTGCCTTATGTATAATTCCAGCATTCCTATGCTAGGTCAATGCAAGAATATTGCGTCTTTCTGTTTGGGTAATCTCTCAAACGGGTAAAC
Organism: Bartonella sp. AA86SXKL; assembly: GCF_042196885.1. Taxonomy (NCBI): domain Bacteria; kingdom Pseudomonadati; phylum Pseudomonadota; class Alphaproteobacteria; order Hyphomicrobiales; family Bartonellaceae; genus Bartonella; species Bartonella sp. AA86SXKL. The sequence goes on from NZ_JBHIRE010000403.1 coordinate 239, forward strand.
AGCCTCCTTGGGGATGAATATAAAGCTGTAAAGGTAAAAAACAATTTTCATCTTTCCTACCCTATTTAAATTCAGTTTTACTTTCAAAAGCTTCCATAACAATATCTTTTAAGTAATGGAAATTATGCAACTCTTCACATTTTTGCTTACCGTATTCTTTATGCGGCTAGTCCTTCAAGGAAAACAGAACACCGTCGTTTTACTCATTCACGCACTTACTTTTTAAAAGACATCTCTCATTGATTTCAAGTCTATCTCACGGTGGATGTGAAGAGTATAACGTAAGATCCATTGAATACCCCACATTCTTACACTTATGAGGGGGTAAGTCACTCCCATCATTTTATTTACCGCTCCCGATATTGTAAAAGGTTCTTGTACTGAGATGGTTCATGAGGGGCATATTGAGTCTTTTCTAA
>NZ_JBHIRE010000404.1:0-656 GCF_042196885.1 Bartonella sp. AA86SXKL
AATGCTATTGATTTTCGTTTAACCTATAATGAAGAAGATGAAGAACCTATTGTTTTACCAGGAGCTTTTCCTAATCTTTTAGCTAATGGTTCATCAGGTATTGCTGTTGGTATGGCAACATCTATTCCACCCCATAATGTTTCTGAACTTTGTGATGCGGCGCTTCATTTGATTGCGCATCCCAATGCCCGTGATGAGGAATTAAATCACTTTGTGCTTGGACCTGATTTTCCAACAGGTGGCATTTTAGTTGAACCTAAAAAGAGTATTGAGGAATCTTATCGTGTTGGGCGTGGTTTTTTTCGGTTGCGTTCGCGTTGGCATCAGGAAACCGGTAACCGTGGTTCTTATGTGCTTGTTGTGACTGAAATTCCCTATCAAGTTCAAAAGTCACGCCTTATTGAAAAAACTGCGGAATTGTTGCTTGCGCGGCGCTTACCAATGCTTGAGGATATTCGTGATGAGTCAGCAGAAGATATTCGCATTGTACTTATTCCTAAAAATCGTACCGTCGATCCTGAGATTCTTATGGAGTCTCTTTTTAAATTGACTGATTTTGAAATAAGATTTCCTCTCAATCTTAATGTTTTGTCTTTTGGAAAAGTACCGAATGTTCTTTCTTTGCGGGAAAGTTTAAAACAATGGCTTGAACATCG
>NZ_JBHIRE010000405.1:0-656 GCF_042196885.1 Bartonella sp. AA86SXKL
ATGTTATCATCAAAACTCTCTCCTTGAGCAGCAAAAAACCGTTATAAGCGGAATTGCTGTCGAGTAAAAATCGCTTAAAATTTTAAGCTGAAAATACACTATACTTCTTATGAAGTGCCCTGAGAAACTCTCTCATATGAAGCGTTCGAAAAGAAAATGATGGTGCCAAATTGCTCCTTCATGTCTTTCATAAGCGTAAAGTTGAGAATATAGATTTACTATTATACCCCCCTTCACGGAGGGCACCATTAAAGAGGTTTAAGTGCATTAAGACATGTTTTTTACAGCAAACACATTCATAAACAATACAACAACATTCTATTTTAGGGATTCTGTTTTGTGTGAAGGACATGCTCCATAAGATACATGAAAAACAAAAGCATAAAGCAATGTGCAATTTCTACTCTTTAAAAGAGATCGCTCTAGATAGTTTTGAAAATCGTAAAATCGAAGAAACGAAGAAGCGTAAAAATAAGCTGCTTAGTTTTCATTTGCGTATAACGCTATAGCGTTAAAGAAACGTATCTTACCGAGCGCTGTTTAAAAAAATTAAAGAAATTTTTATGCATAAAAAGGACACGACTTTACGCACAAAAGCATTCAAATTTGAGGATTGGTAAGGATTATAACCGTAAGCCGAATTCCCAAAAGAAGAT
>NZ_JBHIRE010000406.1:0-655 GCF_042196885.1 Bartonella sp. AA86SXKL
GATGGTTCACTGAAAGATTTAGAGAAGCGCTTAGAGACCTTAAGAGAAGAGTTTGAAGATTTGAAAGAGTGTTCATTTTAGGTTTAATGGAGGAATAAAGCAGATGAAAATACCTGATCATAGTCATGAGTATCTGATACCAATAGCCACGAAAGAGGAAATCAGAGAAGGAACTTCGCAAGATAGCGTTGTTGTTCCGAAGATTTTAGGGACGGCATCTTTGTATTCGTATGAAACCTTTGCGCCGTTAGAACAGGTTGTGAATGCAAGGCAAGAGTCGGAAAAAGCCATGGCGCGTGCGAATGGTGCGCAACAGGTTGCAGAAGAATCGAAATCTATTGCTGAACGTGCAGAACAAACAGCGAAAGATGCTTCTCAAACAGCAACAGAGACAACCCAAGTAGCAGCGACCGCGGTAGCGACGAGTCATGAAGTTAAGACGATAGCAACACAAGCAAGTCTTAAGGCGGATGGCGCAAAACGGACAGCTGATGATGCCAAGGATATTGCAGAAGAGGCAAAGGCTCTTTCAGAACAATCCAAGAATGCTTGTGCTGAAGTCAAGGAATCTGTTGCAACTGTTAAGAGAGTTGCCGAATCGGCGCAAACAGGAGTGGAACAAGCCTCGCAAACAGCTTCAGAAGCGAAGGGTTTG
>NZ_JBHIRE010000407.1:0-654 GCF_042196885.1 Bartonella sp. AA86SXKL
GTGTCTCTGTTAATTGGTCATTCCCTAACTTTAGAGCTTTAATGAGTGCTCGATGAATAACCAGATCAGCATAACGACGAATTGGTGATGTAAAATGTGTATAGTTATGTAAGTTTAAACCAAAATGGCCGATATTTTGGGGGTTATATTCTGCTTGAGATTGTGTGCGCAAAATAACCTGATTCACTAATTCTTGTTGCTGGGTATTCATAACCTTTTCTAAAATTCTATTAAGACGGGCTGATGTCAGTTCTGCGCCTCGAGAGAGTGATAAACCCAAACTTTGAAGAAAACTCCGCAGTATTTCTTGTTTTGCAAGAGAGGGTTTATCATGAATTCGATAGATGAGGGGCTGGTGATGTTCTTTTAATGTTTCAGATGCTGCAATATTAGCTTGTATCATGAGTTCTTCAATCAAACGATGTGCTTCTAGGTATGTTTGTATTTCAACATCTTTAATGCATCCATTTTGATCAAGAATAATCTTTTTTTCTGCTATTTCTAATTCTAGTGGTTGTCGACGATTCCGTGTAATTTTAAGGCATTCATAAGCTTTCCACAATGGTTGTAAGACATTTTCGAAAAGAGGAGCTATTTTTTCATTTATATTTCCCTCAATTGCTGACTGAACTTCTTGATAAGAGAGGTTAGCTC
>NZ_JBHIRE010000408.1:0-288 GCF_042196885.1 Bartonella sp. AA86SXKL
CATACCATATTCTATTTTCAATCGTTCCTTTAAAACATCAATCTTCAAAGCACCAATCACACCTATGAGAGAAGGATAACCATCATCAGGAATAAATAATTGCACGACCCCTTCTTCAGCCATTTGGTGCAAAGCTTCTTTCAGTTTTTTTGCTTTCATCGGATCACCTAAACAAACACGACGTAAAATTTCTGGTGCAAAATTAGGCACTCCCTTAAAAAGGATATTTTCTCCTTCTGTCAAGGTATCACCAATACGCAACGTTCCATGATTAGGAATCCCTACAAT
>NZ_JBHIRE010000408.1:337-654 GCF_042196885.1 Bartonella sp. AA86SXKL
ATTTGCCGCGAGCGCGCAAAGAAAAATTGTGGAGCAGAAAGTGTCATTGATTTTCCTGTTCGTACCAACTTTGTCTTCATGCCACGTTCAAGCGTTCCCGAACACACCCGAAAAAATGCAATACGACCACGGTGATTAGGGGCCATATTCGCTTGAATTTTAAATACAAACCCCGTCATTTGAGATTCCGTGGCTCTTACAGTACGTTGATCTGCACCTTGATCACGAGGACTTGGACCAAAAGCAACCAATGCATTGATCAAATCACGAACACCAAAATTTCTTAAAGCTGAACCGAAATAAACCGGTGTCATATG
>NZ_JBHIRE010000409.1:0-654 GCF_042196885.1 Bartonella sp. AA86SXKL
GCCAGAATCAGCAACACTGATCGTATGATTGCCTGCCCCTTTCTCAACGAAGAGATAATCACCACGGTTATGAGCAATGGTGGTATTGAACGCGAAATGTAAACTTCCTGAAAGATTATTAACATGAAGCTGAGAGTAATACGGATCCGAGCCGGTAAATGCAAAAAGAACACTCCCCTCACCACTTAATTTCTGAATGAGAGAGCTTTTGCCATCAAACTCATCAGTGATAGAGTACAATTTTGTCTCTTTTCCATTTAAAATAACCTCTTCTACTGTAGTACGATGTTGCTCTTTTCCAGCATAAAGATGAAGTTGTCCAGAATGACTTACCAGTGGTTTTCCTTCTAACGTACCACCAGCATACACCAATGATTTTGCTTCATCATTAATTGTTAAATTTTTTACAGATCCATCAGCATATATTTCCTGAAGAGCGGTCTCATTTAAAGTAACTCCAATAGCTTTACCCTCTTTTAAAATACGCTGTTTACCACCACCAAAGACTTGTGTATCAAAAGCAGAACCACCATTTTTTGCGCTTTGAGTCTTTTTTGCAATCTCTTGCACACCTCCTCGCATAACTTTTGTATTCCAAGTTATCCCTCCATCGTATATCTTTTGTTGTCCTAGTGTTTCCCCTTGACCATAAAT
>NZ_JBHIRE010000410.1:0-318 GCF_042196885.1 Bartonella sp. AA86SXKL
CGCTTCAATATCAATAACAGTGACATCGTGATTTTCAGCAGCAAGACGCTCTGCTATCCCATAACCGACCTGTCCCGCCCCGCAAATAATAACACGCATAATCTATGAAACTCCGAGTGCCTTAAGTTTACGGTGCAAAGCTGAACGTTCCATACCTATAAATTCAGCTGTACGCGATATATTTCCACCCAAACGCCCAATCTGCGCTTCTAAATACTTCTTTTCAAACAATTCTCGTGCTTCACGTAATGGTAAATCCATTATACTCTCATCTGTATTCATTTGAAGGCGTGGCAAAGAATCGCTCACTTCACTAGG
>NZ_JBHIRE010000410.1:347-654 GCF_042196885.1 Bartonella sp. AA86SXKL
ATTGGATCATCACCATCACGTACAAGAATGAGAAGACGCTCAATATTGTTGCGTAGCTGCCGTACATTACCCGGCCAAGCATGCGTTTGCAAAATAGCCATTACATCATCACTAATTTCACGCGGTTTAATACCAACTTGCTGTGATATTGTTTTAACAAAATGGCGGACAAGTTCTGGAATGTCTTCACGACGTGCTGAAAGCGGTGGAACAGCAATAGGAACAACCGAAAGACGGTGAAAAAGATCTTCTCTAAAACGACCATCAGAAATGAGATTTTCAAGATTTTGTGCTGTTGAGGAAATGA
>NZ_JBHIRE010000411.1:0-295 GCF_042196885.1 Bartonella sp. AA86SXKL
TTCCAACATTTCCAATAGTTTGCCATGGATTAAGTTTTGTTTGCGGCGTAAACTGTGTCCTTTGTTCCGTTTGCATTCCGTAATTTCCAGCAGAAGCCGTACCAGCTGCAAGCAGCTTACTTAACTGATCCCAATCAAGATTATTCTGCTGTTCCCATTTCTGTCGCTCTTCGTCTAATTGTTGTTGATGATTGGCATCAAGCAAACCACCTCCAGCCAACGCATTGAGATTTGCCTGACCTTGACCTTGAAAAAAGTTATTAGCGCTAACCAACTGATTTTGATTGGCTTGATC
>NZ_JBHIRE010000411.1:336-653 GCF_042196885.1 Bartonella sp. AA86SXKL
GACGTCTTGGTTATATTGCTGTGAGAGAGCTTGGGTTGCTATGCTGCCTAATTCATCTGCCAAAACACCCGTATGTGCACCAGAACCATAACGCCCCGCGCCTGCCAATGAACTGTTAATCGTGTCTGAAGCTTTATTTAACGTGTTTTGCAGTGCTTCCTTAAAATAAGGATTATTGCCTATCTCATGACCAGAAGCCATGTTCTTTAAATTTTGGCTGGTTGAATTTTGCCCTGTGGCTAATCCATTTAAGTAATTATTATCATAGTTATGCGTATTATTGCTAAGCCCATTAATTGCATTTTTTGTTTGATCAC
>NZ_JBHIRE010000412.1:0-250 GCF_042196885.1 Bartonella sp. AA86SXKL
GTTCTACTAAAAGATTTGCCTACCAATCCTCTCCACGATTTTATTTTTATTTTTTTTCGCATATTTTTTCGTTTAGAAATCAAAGGAATAGAAAATTTTTCCAAAGTTGAAAAATCCCCCATTTTAGCTTTTAACCATGTATCCTTTCTCAGTACTTTTCTGGCTCTAACTATTTGCGAAATAATAAACTTGCGCAATCCAATTATTGTCATTGACGTTCATACTGCAAAACTTTGGTGGATGCGTCCCT
>NZ_JBHIRE010000412.1:378-652 GCF_042196885.1 Bartonella sp. AA86SXKL
AAAAATATCTCTGTTACAAAAGACTTTATAAAAGTTTATGAAAAGAGTGCTGCGATGATTGATAAAGCAAAAGTGATTCCTATTAAAATTTATGGTTTTGAAAACTCTTTTTTTTCAAGTTTTTCTAACATTCACACACGCCGTAAACTTTTTCCTAAAATAACAGCTGTCATCCATGAACCTGTTGATTTTAATATGATATAAATCTAAAAAGTTCTATCCATCACTAACTTACTGGAAAGGAGTTGTCTCCGTATCATGTTTCATATCATCT
>NZ_JBHIRE010000413.1:0-651 GCF_042196885.1 Bartonella sp. AA86SXKL
ATTGGAAGCTGCAAATCCTCACTATGAAACACGTATATACAGACCAGAGCGTGTGCAGATACAAGGTAAGCTTATCGGACTTATTCGCAAATATTAAAAAACAAAAAAGTTACTGAAAAAAACCCTCTATTCAATGAATAGAGGGTTTAAGTATTTTTTTAGCATGTTATCTGCTACGCAGATCCATAAAATTTTGTAGAAAATCAAACAAGCTTATAATAAACGATGTTGCGTATGTAAAAAAATCAAGAGCATTTTTGTTTTTAATGAAATAAAAGTAGCATAAAATTCGATTGTTATAAATGTTACAAAGTTGCAGGAATTATCATGGCAGCACCTCGTATTAGTTTTGTTTCTCTTGGATGCCCCAAAGCACTTGTAGATTCTGAACGAATTATTACAAGCCTTCGATCCGAAGGGTATGAAATTTCGCGCAAACATCAAGGTGCTGATCTCGTTATTGTGAATACCTGTGGTTTTCTTGATTCTGCCCGAAATGAATCACTCGCCAATATTGATGAAGCCCTTAAAAAAAATGGAAAAGTTATTGTAACTGGGTGTCTTGGTGCTGATCCTGATGTTATTCGCCAAGCATACCCGAATGTATTAGCCATTACAGGACCACAAGCTTATGACAGTGTTGTAGAAGCT
>NZ_JBHIRE010000414.1:0-650 GCF_042196885.1 Bartonella sp. AA86SXKL
TTCTTTGATCTTTTGAAAAGTTTCCATTGCTTCCACCACTGTTTCCACCATTGTTGTTCGTGTTTTTTGTTTTTTCTAAATCCTCGATAGCCTTTCGCACCCAGTTACGCCAGGTTGCTTGCCAATCGATTTTGGTAGCGTTTGCTCCAGATTTTGAACGCCAGTAATCTCGAAATTTTGCGATTTCAACTTTCACACGCTCTGAAGGCAAGCCCTCTGCAATGGCAAAATCGTAATCGGGTTCAAAATCCTCAGGCAATCGACAACCGCGATTAGCTTTCGCTTGTTTTGCTTTTTTCGGAATGCTTTCTTGCTCGTGAAGGGGTGATTGATCTTGGGATGCGGTTTCGATTGGCTCTGATTGGCTCTCGAGATCATGAACCTCGATTGGCTCTTCAATCAAATCGTTCGTTTCTAAATCTTCAGAACCAATTTCTTTTTTTGCTAATACGATAGTATTAGTTTTTTTATTATTACTGTTAATGTTAGTGTTATTGTTTATGTTATATATATAGGCATCATTAAGCATGTCGTAAGCATCATGCTTAGCATCCTTAAGCATACTGTTAGCATCATGCTTAACCGTTTTAGCATCATTAAGCATTGCTTTAGCATCGTTTTTATCATTGTTTTCAGTGAGTTGAGCATCA
>NZ_JBHIRE010000415.1:0-339 GCF_042196885.1 Bartonella sp. AA86SXKL
ATCAAAATTTGAAACACCACGTACATAAAGCCAATGCCAAAGTTGACGTACGCGCATACGCGTTTGACGTTCTGGAATACCTATTGCCTTTAAAGCTTCCGCCATTTCATCCTGCGATAAGCCAATTAAAGAGAGTTTAGATCTCTCTTTCACGATAATATTATCTGACTCTCGTACAGGACATGTACCAATTGGTCTAAGATCATATGAAACGGCCATTTTCTTCAATTTATATCGCTATTTTAGAGTTACAGAGACCTTAATGGCATTTTTGTGCCGCATTTAATGCAGCGGTTACACCTTTTAAGGAATAAATATAAGTCGTATGCGTTCCCCGTT
>NZ_JBHIRE010000415.1:400-650 GCF_042196885.1 Bartonella sp. AA86SXKL
CTTTCATATTTTTTCCAGCACGCATAGCAGAAACAAGCTGCTTTTCTAGTGCTGGTGATGCTAACCAAGCCGACGAATCCTTAGTAAAAAAATCAAAATCTTTACTTCCAATGGTTACGGTAACTCTTGACCCTTCTTTAAGTGGATAACCTGCCATGAATTGAGGTTCAAACGAAAGAGGTGAATGAGAACGTTTAGTAACTAAAAAGAAATTATCGCCATGCTTAACCGTCGTTGGAAGTGACTCTAA
>NZ_JBHIRE010000416.1:0-308 GCF_042196885.1 Bartonella sp. AA86SXKL
TTGTATAGTATCGCTACACCCGACAAAATCGTTATATGCCAATAATAGCATAAAAGACAATCAGTATTTTAAATGCATGGGAGAGATCTTACGTGACCTATCCGCTAATGGTTTAGTGTTTCTAGCACTTGTGATTCAGGTAACATGAGGGTTTATTAGTGTCAATATACTTTTAAAAAATTATTTCACATATTGTTGTTTTCAAAGGATCGCATTTGAAATGCTACCCTTTACTATTCACTCGCATTTGAAATGCGAGTGAACCAAAATCCTGATGATTTGCTGTTTTAAAGGGTGCGATTTCAAAT
>NZ_JBHIRE010000416.1:399-650 GCF_042196885.1 Bartonella sp. AA86SXKL
GTGTTGAAGTCGTTGAGGTTGACGACGGCACCCGCCCCCTTCGTGCAGTTCAGTCTGGCGTTATCGGAATTGTTGGCACAGCACCCGATGCCGATGAACAAGCCTTTCCTCTTAACACACCGGTTTTGGTAGCAGGCTCTCTTTCACAAGCCGCAAAACTGGATAGAACAGGAAAACGACGCGGTACATTACCCAATGCCCTTGATCTCATTTTCAAGCAAGTGGGCGCAATTGTCGTTGTCGTACGCGTG
>NZ_JBHIRE010000417.1:0-650 GCF_042196885.1 Bartonella sp. AA86SXKL
AGGAGGCTCCATAGGATGCTCTTTCCCAACAGCAAAGCGACTCATGACACAAGAAGGAGCAATAGAAACCCCAACGCTTGCAACAACAATTTTTGCACGCCCTTTATCCATTGCCAGTGCTGATGCCATCACGCCAGAATGCGTATAAGGAATTTTTAAATATTCAAGAACACCCTGAATACGACCATCTTCACCAAATGGACCATGTAACGCATTAAAAGCAATATCAGGCTGCAACTGTTCAAGAACAGAAGCGATATGACCATCAACATCCACACGACTCACACGATACCCCTGCGCTTCAAGAACATCAGCACAAGCAGTACCTGAAGACAAACTTACAGACCGTTCAGAGGAAAATCCCCCCATTAATACAGCTATATGTTCATCTTTCATAACAACTCACCCTCCTCTGTCTACTATATATAGACCACCTAAAAACCACTCACACCATATACAGAAAATACTAAGATTTATCCTTGCGAATCAACAACCTAGCATTTTTCATAATGAATCAGACTCAGGCGCAAGACGCAAGAGCTTCTCTGTTAATTTATTGATTCTTAATAGATTTTTTTATTATCTCTTTGAAATGACTCAATTTTTTATTTTCACTTTTTTAGTGAATAAAAAATCAATGAAATGGATCA
>NZ_JBHIRE010000418.1:0-649 GCF_042196885.1 Bartonella sp. AA86SXKL
AGGTGGCGCAATCCAGCAGAGAAACTCGTTCCAGAAAAACCAATTTTCTTAAATCTATGCTGATAAGTGACATCTCCACGAAGAGAAAGTTTTGATGAGAGACGGGCATTAAACCCAACCCCTGCTTCCAAAGAAGAACCAAAGGAACCTAACTGAAAATCGTTTTTAAAAGAAACGAATTGCTTATCTTCAAAACTATGCAAATAAGAAAGCTTACTATAAAAAGAAACTTCACGTCCCTCTTCCACAACACCTAACGTCTTGCTTAAACGCCCACCAACACGCCCCACCCATTGATGAAATTTTCCTAAATCAACATCAAGATTATCAATATCACGCGCCTGATTAAACTGAAGATGCTGATAAACAACCTGAATCTGCGGATCAAAAACAACACCTTTATACCCTGTTGCAAACGTTCTACCACTCGTTAAAGAACCGCTAAATTGTTTACCCTTTAACGCCACAACCTTGCCCCGTGCAAGGGTCAAAACATCTCCCTTAAAAAGACCATACGATACCACCCCATCCATATAAAAACCGGTATCATGCTGCAAATTTCCATAAGCAGTAACAGACCATTTATTAAATGCGCTTTTTTTGCTTTGTTCAACATCCTGAGGGTGTAGAGAAAGATTTCCATAGTTCC
>NZ_JBHIRE010000419.1:0-649 GCF_042196885.1 Bartonella sp. AA86SXKL
GCACGAATCACCAGTCTTGCTTTTTTTCCTAAACGCTGTGTTGCTTGCTCTATTGTTGTTTTAACCGGATTTTTTTTCAGCACATTTTTGTTTTTAATCATTACGTTTTTGAAAATTTGTGGCACAGGTTCAAAGCGCTGACACAAGTGACTCATAGGAATTTGGATTTCTTGCATACAAGCTAAAATCTGCAAAGCAGCTACTAAACCATCACCCGTTGTACCAAAATCACTCAGCACAATATGCCCAGAAGCTTCACCCCCAACATTATATCCCTTCTTGCGCATCGCATCGACCACATAGCGATCCCCTACCTTTGTCCGAACAAGATCTAACCCTTTGCTGTTTAAGAAGCGCTCGAGCCAAGATCGGTTTCAGAAGCACAGATTACCTATCGAGGCTCTTTCCTAAGAATGTTACGTGATTATTCGATCAACTCTCTCAAAATCTTCACGATCTTTCCAGAGAAGCACACGCTTTTGAAAGGGTATCATGATGTGTAATAATATCTACCATCTCTGTCACAACAGCATCAAGCATTTCTCTCTCATCGCCTTCCCCCATAATACGAATTACGGGCTCGGTTCCAGAAGCACGAATCACCAGTCTTGCTTTTTTTCCTAAACGCTGTGTTGCTTGCTCTATTGCT
>NZ_JBHIRE010000420.1:0-298 GCF_042196885.1 Bartonella sp. AA86SXKL
GGCTGCTGCTGTTGGTGTTTTGGTTCGTTTTGCTCTTCATACTTATCTTAATTCTCAGATGTATTCGCGAAGTGGAAATTCGGAGAGGCTAGAATGAATAAGCGTGAAACACAATTACCCTTGAATTTTTCTTATAATCCGATTTTCCAATTTGATGACTTGGTGGTAACGGAGAGCAATCGTATGGCTTTTCAGCTTATTGATCATTGGCCGAATTGGATCTTACCTATTGCAGTTTTAGTTGGAAAAGAAGGATCTGGTAAAACCCACTTTTCTAGTGTATGGGCTGAGAAAGCGG
>NZ_JBHIRE010000420.1:336-649 GCF_042196885.1 Bartonella sp. AA86SXKL
GGATGCTTTAAGATTTCATCGCAATGAGATCGATCAAGCTATTGCTGTGGCTTCTTCAGGTAGATCATTTTTAATCGAGGATATTGATTTGGGTGAAATCAGTGAGACAGGGCTTTTTCACTTAATTAATAGCGTTAAGCAAGCAAATCTTGATATGTGCCAAGCTACTTTGTTGATGACGGCACGTACAGTACCTTCAACATGGAATTTAAAGTTAAATGATCTTAAAAGTCGCCTTAATTCGATTATGTTAGTTGCGATCAATCAGCCTGATGATGCATTGTTAACAGCTGTTGCTTTTAAACTTTTTTCT
>NZ_JBHIRE010000421.1:0-304 GCF_042196885.1 Bartonella sp. AA86SXKL
TGTGCACCAGCATCTTTACACTTATGAAGATGCAAAATGGTATCATCATACTATATTCCACCTCCCAATGTTGCTGCTCTTGCATTGAGACGTTTCATAAGAGACATTTTTACGCTTTTCTTAAACGTTTTTCACTCACATGCTAACTCCGCTTGTGATATGCAAGGGAACGGCTGTGATTGATTCAATATAAAATGGTTTGAAATAAGAAAATCTTACTGTATTCGGGCGGTTAATTCAATCTAAAATAACAAATTATCTTTATAAATCAATATCTTTTCGTAATAGCATGATGTAAAGAATA
>NZ_JBHIRE010000421.1:336-649 GCF_042196885.1 Bartonella sp. AA86SXKL
ATTATTAAACAAAAGTGTAACATCAACTAGACGGATTAGCAAAAGATTTACTGTTTATTGAAGGTAAATTGCTGGGATACACATGAGAGTTTATAAACCATCCCCGTTGTTTTGTTGAACGTTCACAGTGTTTAAAAACCCAAGCTCAATGACATGAGCTGTTCCTTTGTCCTCAGGTAAGTTATCTATCATCCCTAAATCTTATAAGTTCCAGTGTCAGAAAGGGATCTCACATCCAGTTTTGAAAGACTTTTTCAAAGACTGTAGGTTATGATGTAGAAGCCTATGAGGATTGATACCACCTTTACTCAGT
>NZ_JBHIRE010000422.1:0-648 GCF_042196885.1 Bartonella sp. AA86SXKL
AAGTCAAGAGTCTATAACATATCATTTAGGGGGAGTATCTTATTTTATTCGTATAGAAAATCCAGAAAGAGTGTAGTCTGTCTATAGAAAATGTTTCTAAAGCATTTTTCATATAATTTCCTTTAATATTAATTTACGAGAGAAATTTCATCCTTGATGAAGATAAAGCCGTTTATAAAAAGAGTTGCGGCTTGTGTACAAGCTAATAAATGGAAAATTTTTTTCAAAAAAAGATGATATTTATAGCACGAATCCTGAAACATTCTTTGGATGAAGAAAATGATACTGATAACACTGAAAATATAACTGGTTATTGGGTGAAAGAATTAAAAATAGCTCTTTTTCGTTTAGTGGTGTTCTATAAAATCCATACAGCAATGAAAATGATTATGGCAGCAATTTGATTGCCATAGATGAATGAAGTTCAAAAGACATAAAGGTAGAGCAGGACAAAAGAAATTTTATAGAACTTTTATCTTTTTCATGAAGAGCATGGAATTAAAAGAGCGAAATTTTTCTTTAGAAATCGCTGAATTATGTTGGTAAAGCTTCCTACAAAAAGAACATATTGTATTATAAGCATGTTATTTTATAGTGAATAATGTTTTTATCATGATAAGCATTCTTTTTTACATTGTGTAAGAATTT
>NZ_JBHIRE010000423.1:0-648 GCF_042196885.1 Bartonella sp. AA86SXKL
TATCATTGTAGCGTAAGTTGGATACTGCTAAACCAATAGCTGCTGCTTGTCTTGCTTCTTTTCGCACATTTTCTATGCTATAATTTAAAGCCTCAAACTTCATATTGGTATAGTTATTAGCACGTTCAACGGCATCGTCAATCGCATCGATAACGATATTGTTCACCCGTTGATCTGTGTAGTGCTTTGATTCATCAAGAACGATTTTCATTTGTTCTTTGGTGTAATCATGGAGCTGCCCACCATTTACAGCTTCTTTCGAACCTTTTTCAATTTTACCATCAGCTACATTATCAATCATAACAGGCTCACTCGGATTGCCACCTTTCAAAGTGATTTTATTGGTTTTTTGACCTTTTTCATCTCTGTCATATCGAACAGCATCCTCAGCAATGTTGTTAACCTTATTATCAATAGTATCAACTTTGTTTTCAATGTTGATAACCGTGTCACCAATATCGGCAATCGTATTGGAAATGTTATCAACTTTTTTGTCGATAATCTTAACATGATTTTCAACATCCGTAACACGATTTTCAACCTTTGCAACACGCTCATTGGTTTTCCAAAGTTGTCCACCATTCACTGCGTCTTTAGAACCTTCTGCAATTTTACCATCAGCTACATTGATAATCTTACTTGGTTGAC
>NZ_JBHIRE010000424.1:0-233 GCF_042196885.1 Bartonella sp. AA86SXKL
CGTTTGCGCAAGCGCTTCAGACTTATAATGTTGAATTGATTTCGACAGGAGGAACAGCTAAAGTCTTAATGGCTGCTGGTTTACCGGTAAGAGATGTTGCTGAAGTTACAGGATTTCCCGAAATAATGGATGGACGCGTCAAAACACTCCATCCTTTGATCCATGGTGCTCTCTTGGGAGTAAGAGAAGATCCTAGCCACGCAGTGGCTATGGAGCAGTATGGCATCCATGGA
>NZ_JBHIRE010000424.1:351-648 GCF_042196885.1 Bartonella sp. AA86SXKL
GAACCATGTGTATACTGGTGTTATCACAGCGGTGAGTGATTATGATGCAGTTCTTTCTGAATTAAAGCAGCATGATGGGTGTTTAAGTTTTTCTATGCGACAACAGTTAGCAATGCGTGCTTATGCGCACACGGCTGCTTATGATACGGCGATAGCGGCGTGGTTTGCAAAAAATTTAAAAATTGAAACACCCTCTTGGCAGAGTTTTTCTGGTCATCTTAAAAATGTCATGCGTTATGGGGAAAACCCGCATCAAAAGGCAGCATTTTATCGTAATGGTGACAAACGTTTTGGTGT
>NZ_JBHIRE010000425.1:0-276 GCF_042196885.1 Bartonella sp. AA86SXKL
GATATCTTCACGAACACGGCTAATAAAGGTATCATCTTCACCAGTGCTTTCATAGGGCGTTATATAGCCGCCATTTTCGTGCTTATCGATAACTTGGCAGCTAGGCGCTTCACGTAGAAGCTCTTGTGCTTCATGGGCGCTTAGTGGCTTTTCTAATTCAACATGAACAGCTTCCGCATGACCGATAAAGACAGGAACACGAACAGCCGTTGCTGTTAGTTTAATCTTAGGATCAAGAATCGTCTTCGTTTCAGCCGTCATTTTCCATTCTTCTTT
>NZ_JBHIRE010000425.1:339-647 GCF_042196885.1 Bartonella sp. AA86SXKL
TAAAGGCAATACGTTTGGTGAATTTTTTTGATGTGATGGGATCGGCAACAAAAACGGCTCGTGATTGTTCGAAGAGTTCATCCATGCCTTCTTTACCAGCTCCAGAAACCGATTGATAAGTGGATACAACAACACGTTTAATGGTTGCTGCTTCATGGAGAGGCTTTAAAGCTAAGACCAGCTGGATTGTTGAACAATTGGGGTTTGCTATAATATTACGCTTGGAAAATGCATCAATGGCTTCGGCATTTACTTCAGGCACAATCAAAGGGACATTGGTATCATAGCGCCAAGTGGAGGAATTGTCG
>NZ_JBHIRE010000426.1:0-288 GCF_042196885.1 Bartonella sp. AA86SXKL
CAAAGATCGTAAGATTCTCTCATTTCAAATCTCTTTATGTTGCATCAATCAAAACCATTCGTTTGCACGTTACAGATAGGATTAACGTATGGATCAAAATGATTTAAGAAAAGAGTAAAATGCCCTTTATGAACTGTCTCAATGTGAGAGAAGTCGCACCATTTTAAGTTGGTAAATAGAATAATGGTGTTGGCTTGTACCTTCATAAGTTCAAAGATGGTGATGCATGATTTGAGATATATTTTAAGGCAATAGCTATGACTTCTTTTGGCTTAATTTTTTAGCTGC
>NZ_JBHIRE010000426.1:299-646 GCF_042196885.1 Bartonella sp. AA86SXKL
GTTGTAATGAACAGCTCATCAGAAACGTACAGATTTAATTCATTCAGTTTTCTTTTTATCCTCAACGGTATGGAAAGACCACTTTCGTTATGTGATAATTAAATAAAGAAGAGACATTTCATGTCGTATAAAGAATGTTCCTTGTTTTATGAAAGAATGGGTATAAACGAAACATTGGATAGCTGAAATTTCTCTATCTCACGTACGCTTTGCAACCGAATTTGGCTTGCTTCAAATTTATTATGGCAGGGCAGAGCCACTTCAAAAAAACTCTAAGAGAGATGAAGTCTTTATTTATTGTCTCCGATGTGAAATGCATTCTGATCAGGTTATTCAAAGAATAGAGT
>NZ_JBHIRE010000427.1:0-646 GCF_042196885.1 Bartonella sp. AA86SXKL
TTCATTTTTTGCTTCATAAGTGAAATTTGGCATATATAAAGCAGCCATATTGATTGCTATCTTTTTTCCTTGTTCCATTACAGAAACAGAAATATTCTCTTGCTGAGGGCTATTTCTCAAAGGACTTGCATGAGCACTTATAATTTGTGAAAGAGAAAAAAACGTTGCAATAAAAATACTGAACACTTGATTTTTTAATACTTTAACCATAATTTTACCTCAAATATTTTTAATTGATCACTAATCAAATGCATCGAAAAAGCTAGGAGATGCGCTGAAAAAAAGTTTTTAGGATTGTTTTTGCTCACAAGAATTAACGATGCGTTTTATGGGTAATAATGAGTACAGAGCGTAAGCTATTTTCATTTTCTATACTGAATTATTAAGTTTCCATATTTGAAAGAGAAATTTTGTGAGCTCTACTATTTTGTTTTGTATATAATGAGATTTATTATCCACCCGAATAGCAGTCCCACTGCAGTTGTTGCATACCCGATTGCCATTCCAATACCAAAAATCCCTATTGTGATAGGCTCGACTACTTTTTCAACTTTTCCTTCAAGAGCAGCTTCATTTTTTGCTTCATAAGTGAAATTTGGCATATATAAAGCAGCCATATTGATTGCTATCTTTTTTCCTTGTTCCA
>NZ_JBHIRE010000428.1:0-644 GCF_042196885.1 Bartonella sp. AA86SXKL
TGCCTTTGCTGTTGGTAAATTAATTGCTGAGCGTGCCAAGAAAGCTGGTGTTAATGAAGTGGTTTTTGATCGTGGTGCCTATGTTTACCATGGTAGAGTAAAAGCTCTGGCTGAAGCTGCTCGTGAGGGTGGTTTAAACTTCTAAGGTACCTTATTTAGGAGAAATTGAGGTAAAGAAATTTTAGGGCGTTTCGTTTAAGTTCCTTTGCTTTGATAATGGGACTGTGTTAACGTGCTTCCGGAAAAGAAAAAGGAATGAGGAATGGCACAAAAAGAACGTAGTGAGCGAGATGAACGTGAGAGTGAATTTGTCGATAGGCTTGTTCATATCAATCGTGTTGCTAAGGTTGTAAAGGGTGGTCGGCGTTTTGGTTTTGCCGCCCTTGTTGTTGTTGGAGATCAAAAAGGACGTGTGGGGTTTGGTCATGGTAAAGCACGTGAAGTGCCAGAGGCAGTTCGTAAAGCTACAGAATCTGCGAAGCGTGGGATGATTTATGTTCCACTTCGTTCTGGACGTACTTTGCATCATGATCTTGAAGGTCATCATGGAGCTGGTCGTGTTTTATTGCGTTCTGCTTCTGCAGGTACCGGTATTATTGCTGGGGGACCAATGCGGGCTATTTTTGAAACCCTTGGTATGCAAG
>NZ_JBHIRE010000429.1:0-306 GCF_042196885.1 Bartonella sp. AA86SXKL
TCATATCAGGCGGACGTGGTCTTGGTTCACAAGAGCAGTTTATGGCACTCCTTCTACCACTTGCAAACAAATTAGAAGCTGCTTTGGGTGCCAGCCGTGCAGCAGTTGATGCAGGTTATGCTCCCAATGATTGGCAAATTGGACAAACAGGCAAAGTTGTTTCCCCTAAGCTTTATATCGCAGTTGGCATTTCCGGTGCAATCCAACATTTAGCCGGCATAAGGGATGCACAGGTTATTGTAGCTATTAATAAAGATGCGGAAGCTCCTATCATGCAAATTGCTGACTACGCCCTTGTAGGCGATC
>NZ_JBHIRE010000429.1:416-644 GCF_042196885.1 Bartonella sp. AA86SXKL
ATAGTAATTGTGGGAGCCGGCCCTGCAGGACTTTCCGCTGCAATTCGTCTGAAACAAATTAATCCAGAACTTTCTGTCACAATCGTTGAAAAAGGCACTGAAGTTGGTGCACATATTCTCTCTGGTGCAGTTGTTGATCCTATCGGTATTGATACACTCTTGCCAGAATGGAGAAAGGAACAGAATCATCCTTTCAAGACACCGGTCACCAGTGATCAGTTTTTTTTT
>NZ_JBHIRE010000430.1:0-642 GCF_042196885.1 Bartonella sp. AA86SXKL
GCATTTTGTGAATCTCTCTTGCATCACTTTATGCTAGAAGCCAATATTGCTGGACATTTCGAACTGGTCGACGATATCAGTCGAAAAAAACTACTCCAAGAAGCACGCCGCCAGCTTTTGGAGCATGAAAGTGCACAGTCTGCTTTAAAACAGTTGCTTAAAGTTATCAGTGAGCACACTTTTAACCAATTACTGTATGAAGCAACTGAAAAACAACATAAACTGTCTGATTTTTTGACTTCTGTTCTTTCTGAAAACGGAGAAAAAAAACTGCATGCGCTCTTTCAGTTAGCGCCTGATGACACAAATGAACAGTTGTTAGAAAAAATTCAACAGACTGCTCGCCTGCCTCTTTATGCTCTTACCCATTGTCAAACCTATGGTAATAAGAGCCTCAAAGAAATGATTGCGAAATTTTCTCAATTAGAAGAGGCCTGTGATGAGGAAAACATCATCGATATTATTTCCAATATTTATTTTAAAATGAAAGGCGAACCACGTAATTTTTCACGCCTATCTTGTAAAAAATCAGATGAAATTTGGCCCTTTATTCAACAAACGATTGAAGACAAACAAAGCAAGCTTTCTCTTCTTTTAGAAAAATATCAATGCTCAAAAATTGCCACACTTAATAAAGCTGCT
>NZ_JBHIRE010000431.1:0-641 GCF_042196885.1 Bartonella sp. AA86SXKL
ATTTTTTTGATTTCACTGGTTAATTCATATTTTTTGCACATAGAGATACCCTCACAATTTAATGTGATAAACATTTGCTAAAATTTGAAATGGAAAATTTGCTTAGAAAGCAGGCGCCCCCGCCGCGCCCGCCGCTGCTTTATTAATTAGACCCAGACAATCTCTAATTCACCATAAGGAGAGAGACGTTCAGTATAGGTTTTTATTTTAGTAGACCCGCCGACATTTTCACGAATAACAGCAATGCCATGAATATTGGCATTTTCATAAACATGCACGTTATTTGCTATACGAGCATTTTCATAAACCCTAGCATTGTCATAAACATAGGCATTATCATAAATAATATCCTTGCCATACACATGTGCATTACCATAAACATGGGAATTATCAGAAATAACAGCATTGCCATAAACATGGGCATTATCATAAACATAGCCAGCAATGATAGCATTGTCATAAACCCGCGCATGACCATAGATATGACCACAAGTGACAGCATTGCCAAAAACTCTTGCATTTTCATAAACGTGACCATTTTTAAACACAAGAGCCTCATCATACACCCAGCAATTGCCATCATGAGAGAGGTTATCTTCCTTTTCAATAAAGCCACCCAAGGCACCAGCCTTAACATCAGC
>NZ_JBHIRE010000432.1:0-641 GCF_042196885.1 Bartonella sp. AA86SXKL
CGATAACCTGCTTTATGCGCTGTTTCTACAGCATCAAGCGTTTCACTTAGCGTGCCAATCTGATTAACTTTGATAAGAATAGAATTGGCTGCTCCCATTTTGATACCATCCCGCAAACGCGCAGAATTTGTTACAAATAAATCATCGCCAACAAGCTGACATTTTTTACCAATCGAGTCAGTGAGTAACTTCCAACCTTCCCAATCATCCTCAGCCATACCATCTTCAATTGTGATAATAGGGTAAGTTTTAATAAGTTGTGCTAAATAATCTACCTGTTCCCCCACATCACGATATTTCCCCTCACCTTCATAAAAATAGGAACCATTTTTATAAAATTCGGTTGCAGCACAATCTAAACCAAGGGCAATTTGTTCACCTGGTTTATACCCACATGCTATTATAGATTCCATAATAAAATCAATCGCTTGCTCGGCGCTTTTAAATTGAGGTGCAAAGCCACCCTCATCACCAACATTGGTATTATAACCTGCATCTTTTAAACGTTTTTTTAACGTATGAAAAATTTCAGCACCATAGCGAATTGCTTCTTTTAGCGTAGATGCTCCTACAGGAATAATCATAAATTCTTGAAAATCAATCGGGTTATCAGCATGAACACCACCATTAATAATATTCAT
>NZ_JBHIRE010000433.1:0-376 GCF_042196885.1 Bartonella sp. AA86SXKL
TGGTTGCTAATTTTATTGGTCTTTTCCCTTATTTTTATACGATTACTTCTCAGATTATGATCACGTTTTCACTGGCGATGTTGGTGATTTTTACGGTGATTAGTTATGGTTTTTATAAGCATGGGGTTGGTTTTTTGAAACTGTTTGTTCCCAGTGGGGTGCCTGTTCTGATTTTACCTTTGGTTACGATGATTGAAGTTATTTCTTTTTTCTCTCGTCCTATCAGTCTTTCACTTCGTTTGTTTGCAAATATGCTTGCTGGCCATATTACCCTCAAAGTTTTTTCTGGTTTTATTGTCTCAATGATTGGAATAGGAATCATGGGCGTGGGTGGTTCTATTTTACCGCTTATCATGACTGTAGCGATTACTGCTCT
>NZ_JBHIRE010000433.1:407-641 GCF_042196885.1 Bartonella sp. AA86SXKL
GAATTTTTGGTTGCATTTCTTCAGGCTTACGTCTTTACGGTTTTAACTTGTATGTATCTTAATGATGCAGTCCATCCGGGGCATTAATAAAACTGGCGGTTTTCCGTCAAATGGTGCAATTTCGCTTTAAAGGAGAATAAATAATATGGAATTAGTGCTTGCAGCAAAATATATTGGTGCTGGTCTTGCTTGCTTTGGTATGGCAGGCACAGCTTTAGGTCTTGGAAATATTTT
>NZ_JBHIRE010000434.1:0-640 GCF_042196885.1 Bartonella sp. AA86SXKL
TCACCTATAAAAATTTGTGGAAATGTATTACGCCCATTCGCTCGCTGCACCATTTCTTGGCGAAGAGAAGTTGATGCGTCAATATCTGTATATTTTACACCTTTTTTATCAAGCAAATCACGTGCTCTCTTGCAGTAAGGACAGTTAGGACGTGTATAAAGTATGATTTCTTTCATCGTGTTTTCTCCAATGTTTTCAAAATATTTATAAATTAAAGCTTCTCTCAAGAATTAGGAAATATAGAAGCCTCTTTTAGTACACGTGAAAATGTTAGCACATCAACTTGGCGCGCCCCTGCACGTTTTAATGTTGCAGCTGCGGCTGTAACTGTCGCGCCTGTTGTAAAAACATCATCAATGAGCAAAATAGAACGTCCCTTTAGATATTTTTTAACTTTACGTGGTACTTCAAAAGCATTCAGCACATTCAGTTTTCGTTCCCGAGCAGATAAATTCACCTGCGGGCGAGTATGCCGACAACGTACAAGCCAACCGGGCTTAAATTCTTTTTTCTGCACTCTTGCAATATAACGCGCAAGCTCAGCAGATTGATTATAACGTCGCTTCAAAAAACGACGAAAATGCAAAGGAACGGAAATAATAATATCGCAATCATCAATAATCTCACGTCCAGCAGATAC
>NZ_JBHIRE010000435.1:0-639 GCF_042196885.1 Bartonella sp. AA86SXKL
ATGAGGCGGGAACCAGTCTGTCGGGAGGGCAGCAACAGCGCTTGTGTATTGCGCGTGCTATTGCGGTTAGTCCTGAAGTTATTTTGATGGATGAGCCTTGTTCGGCTCTTGATCCAATTGCAACGGCACGTATTGAAGAACTTATCGATGCATTACGAAAGGATTATACAATCGTCATTGTGACACATTCGATGCAACAGGCAGCACGTGTTTCTCAATATACAGCCATGTTTCATTTGGGGCGTGGGGGAGAAGGTGGGGAAACGGAGGGGATGTTCACCTCGCCAAAAGGGCAACGTACACAGGATTATGTTACAGGACGTTTTGGAGAGGTGAATTGAGGAGTATAGGATATGTCTATGAAACATACTGTTCGTGCTTATGATGCGGAACTAAAATATTTGGAAGAAAAGATTACAGAAATGGGTTGTTACGCGGAAAAAATGATTGAACGTTCTGTTGCGTCAATAGTGTGTAATGATCTTCAGCTTGCTGCTACAGTTATTGCCGATGACTTGTTTTTAGATGAAGCAGAGCGCGACATTGATGAAAAAGCGATTACGATTATTTGCAAACGCCAACCGATGGCTGTTGATCTACGTGAAATTGTTGGTGCTATTCGCATTTCTTCTGATCTTG
>NZ_JBHIRE010000436.1:0-286 GCF_042196885.1 Bartonella sp. AA86SXKL
TTTCGCACAATCATGCAAAATCTGTTTCAATTCATTACCAATCACCGCATCCACGACGTTTGGGTCAGCCATTTCAGGATAGAGTGAAGAGAAAGCTGCCAACTGCTTAGCTCGCGTATCATAAATAAAATCGGCAGCTTGATCAAAGTCATGATGCTTTTGTTTAACAGCAGCAACAGATTGCTGATATAAAGCATGCAACTGTTCTGATTCATGGCTCATAGCAGGTGGTTGTTCAGAGAGCAACGCCCCTTGTTTGTAGAGTGTTTTTCCCAACCATTGTCTA
>NZ_JBHIRE010000436.1:382-639 GCF_042196885.1 Bartonella sp. AA86SXKL
TGCTTGCAATGATCGCTGTTGTTGCTGTACATTTTGGTGCCCTTGGAAATTTTCTTCCAAATTTTTTGCTTTTTCTCCTATACCAATTTCACGATCTTCTCCCTGTTGTTCTCCTGAAAGAAAACCCTGTTTCAATTGGTTTTGTTCTGCTGGTGTTAAATGTTCTTGATCCATACTGTTGTCCTTCTCTTTTTCAGACAATTAAAATGATGTTTTTTCAAATGAAGTCATTTATCTTTACGCATATGCCCTCTGCA
>NZ_JBHIRE010000437.1:0-310 GCF_042196885.1 Bartonella sp. AA86SXKL
TTCCTCTTTTGTAAAAGAAACTGATCGTATAGTTCTTCAAGAAGAAATACCTGTTATTATTACTTATAATTTTTCTAAGAAAGACTTGTTTTTTGGTGAACAGGTTAATCCTTTATTAAATAAAGTTATCCTACCTACTCATCCGGGTAATCATACTGTATTTTGGAAAAATGTAGCATTTTTTTTCAGAAAGTAAGATGCGTGTACCCTAATTTAGGGCGATATTTATACTCACTCTTCTCTATTTTTCATATTTCTGTAGAATGAAATATATTATAGAGTGTTCTTTAGCTTGGTTTTTACAGCAAAA
>NZ_JBHIRE010000437.1:377-639 GCF_042196885.1 Bartonella sp. AA86SXKL
CATTATCAGGCAAGAGATTAGAGATTGCAAACGTATAAGTAAAGAAATCGAGGGTGTTTACAATGTAAATGTCTAGTGTCTTTTTTCCAAGGTGATAGAATTGTTTTTTTTAACCAATCATAGACATATTTTATTGCATGTACTTAACATTAGAGAATAGGGGTGCAAACACTTTGCCTTATCGTTAATGTTTATTTGCTTCACTAGCGAATTTTCAAACTGTTCAAATATATCTCTCGTAGAATAAACTTTAAAGAGCATT
>NZ_JBHIRE010000438.1:0-638 GCF_042196885.1 Bartonella sp. AA86SXKL
AAAAACGACGTGGTCCTTTATTTTTGCTCGAAGTTAAGTCGAGGGAACAAACAGCAGAAAGGGAATCTTCTCTTGTTGCACGTGTAGGTTTTACTGTTACACGGAGAAATGGCAATGCTGTCAAACGCAATCGTATCAAAAGGCGTCTGCGCGAAGCAGTAAGGGTTGGTTTAACAGACGATATGGAAGCAGGAACAGACTATGTTATTGTAGCGCATCCTGATGCGCTTCATGCACCTTTTACATCTTTAGTCAATGAATTAAGCCGGCGGATAAAACCAAAAACAAAACACCAGAAACGGCAACAGGGTAATACGAATGGAATATAACAGGAATTTCTTTATCGCCATTGGATTGTCTTTTGGAGTGCTTATCGCATGGCATTTTTTTTATGTGGCTCCCAAACAGACTGAGTTACAACAAAAACAATTAATCGCACAGCAACTGTTAAAACAACAGTCAGCAGTTTCTTCTCCCACTGCAAATTTTTCTGACAGTGCATCAACGCATGAATCAGCACTTATCATTAATCATCCAATGAGCCCTGAAATTCGTGATGCTGAATTAGCCAAAACAAATCGTGTTGCCATAAAAACCAATGAACTTGAAGGGTCTATTAATCTTGTTGGCGCACAATT
>NZ_JBHIRE010000439.1:0-638 GCF_042196885.1 Bartonella sp. AA86SXKL
ACTAGCGTCTAAACCGGAGAGGGTAGATAACGCGGTGGTCGCCATGCCCTTAGCGAATATTGATTCTATTGATCTGGAAATTGATACGAATGATCCGGAAAATTTTATCAATCTGGTTCGTCATTTAGAGCCCTCTTTTGGCGGCATCAATCTGGAAGATATTAAAGCACCAGAATGTTTTATGATTGAAAGTCGCTTACGCGAGGTCATGAATATACCCGTTTTTCATGATGATCAACATGGTACAGCAATCATTGTGGCTGCTGGAGTACTCAATGCCTTGTATTTAACAGGGCGCGATATGGAAAATACGCGGTTAGTTTGTAATGGTGCTGGTTCTGCGGGAATTGCTTGTATTGAGTTGATTAAGGCGATGGGATTTCGATCTGAAAATATCATTTTATGTGATACAAAAGGTGTTGTTTATGAGGGGCGCAAAGAGGGGATGAATCAGTGGAAATCTGTTCATGCTGTTCGAACAGATAAACGCACGCTTGCTGAAGCGATGGAAGGTGCCGATGTGTTTTTTGGGGTTTCTGCTGAAGGTGCTCTTACTCGGGAAATGGGAAGATCCATGGCACCCCAGCCGATCATTTTTGCTATGGCTAATCCCGATCCAGAAATTACGCCGGAAGAGG
>NZ_JBHIRE010000440.1:0-637 GCF_042196885.1 Bartonella sp. AA86SXKL
ATTTTCAAAATCAATTTCTCTTTTTGATAAAATAATATTTTTATTTTTTTTGTTATTGTTAATGTTAATGTTATTGTGCATTTCCAAGCATTGCTCGTGCATTGCGTATGCATTGCTTGTGCATTGCTCATGCATTGCACATGCATCATCATTACTTTTATCTTTGTTTTTATCCCATCTAGCTTTTGCTGCTTTTGATGCCTTTTCTGAAGATTTTTCTAAATTCTCATTGCAATTTAGTAACTCTTCTTCAACTTGTGCACTCCATAAATTTCCATTTTCCAAGCGGATAATTAATTTTTTTCGAATGAGTTTTTCTAATGATTTTTTAAAAGTTTGTACTGAACAGCCAACAGCACGTGCTAAAACAGAGGCATCATCATAAAGAGGTTCACAAGTTCTATACATAAAAGCAGTGAGTGTACTATAAGTGGCTTTTTCTGCTGCATCAGTGCCAGCAAAGTCCATAATCCACTCTTGATAAAAATTACGTACCCAAGGTAATTTATTTGCCATAATTACCCTCCTGCTCTTCAATAAAAGCTGCTTCTTTTAATTCCTCTTCAACATCTAAATTCCACAAGCGACCATCTGCTAAACGAATGAAATATCCTTCTTCAAGCAAAACATTCAGTGC
>NZ_JBHIRE010000441.1:0-285 GCF_042196885.1 Bartonella sp. AA86SXKL
ACTCTTTTTCGATAACAAAAACAGTAAAAGAAAAAGAGCGCCTCTCAGAATATCATCAATGGTTACATTTTTCTTCTTTACTTTCATTTATGATTTTAGCAGGAATTTCAGGGTGATTCTAGCAGAAACGTGAAAACAATTTTTTCTATTTTGGGGTTTAGCCGTGGTTTTTCTTGTTTGGTTGTTGAAAGCTGTTGTGTCTTTAATGGCTTTAAACTGTGATAGAATTCATACTCTGTTGTTTTAAATGTTTGTTTTCAATTATTTCTCATTTGTTGTTGAGAA
>NZ_JBHIRE010000441.1:323-637 GCF_042196885.1 Bartonella sp. AA86SXKL
CCTTATCATTTTTTCTCCTTTGCCAAAGGAGCATTGATTTATAATGATAATTTAATCATTTTGCAATTTGAATGAAAACCTCGAATACAGTAAGATACTCTCATTTCAAACCATTTGCTTGTCTTTCATAAGAGAAAGCAATGTTTGGGTAAAAACTATTTAAGAAAGGTATGAATCTTTCATGAATTTTCTCAATACAAAAGCAATTGCAACATTTTGAGTTGGAAGATAGCAGGGGTGTGCTGGCTTGGACCTTTACCAGTGGTTTTAGCAGAAATACAGAAATAATTTTAGCCAGAACGCTAAAGCCCCCG
>NZ_JBHIRE010000442.1:0-298 GCF_042196885.1 Bartonella sp. AA86SXKL
TTCGTGCTAAAGCAAGTAAAGCGCGACAAGCGCAATCGCGCCTCAAAGCTCTCGAAAAGCTTAAGCCCCTTACAACGTGGAAAATTCAGCATGTTCAGCCTTTTATCTTTCCAAAAGTAGAAAAGCCTGTAGCTTCTCCTATTATTGCATTATCAAACGTAAGTGTTGGTTATGAAACAGGAAAACCAATTTTAAAAGAATTAAATTTAAGAATTGATAATGATGACCGTATCACTCTCTTGGGCTCAAACGGAAACGGAAAATCAACTCTTGCTAAATTGCTCGCTGGCCGTCTGAA
>NZ_JBHIRE010000442.1:336-637 GCF_042196885.1 Bartonella sp. AA86SXKL
GCTCCACATCTGAAAATTGCTTTTTTTTCTCAACATCAACCTGATGATCTGAAACCGGAAGAAAATGCAATAGATCACATGCGTCATCTCATGCCAGGAAAAGCAGACGCTAAAATACGCGCAGCAGTCGCTCGTATGGGAATATCAACGGAAAAAATGATGACAAAAGCCAAAGAGCTTTCAGGAGGTGAAAAAGTTCGCTTGCTTATGGGACTTACTGTTTTTGAAGGGCCCCATCTTCTTATTCTTGATGAACCAACCAATCACCTTGACATTGATAGCCGTCAAGAACTGATACATG
>NZ_JBHIRE010000443.1:0-301 GCF_042196885.1 Bartonella sp. AA86SXKL
TTGGAGCCGGTAGGTTTTTCATTAATAAGCCAAAAACCGACGAGCATATCAATTTTATCAGCGAGCGCAATTGTGATAGCAACAGGTTCTTGCGGAATACGATCTGTTGGTCCTAGAGGTTTATAATGGTCTTCAATTGCTTCAGCTATGCGAGGATCCTCTCCTTGAAGGAGGGCATATTTTCGCCCCATGAGTCCCTGCAGTTCAGGAAATTCTCCGACAACTTCTGTTTGCAAGTCAGCTTTTGCGAGTATTGCAGCACGTTTAGCTAAGAGAGGGTCTGCTTGCACTAAGGGGGCAA
>NZ_JBHIRE010000443.1:363-637 GCF_042196885.1 Bartonella sp. AA86SXKL
AATTTTGCATGGAAAGTTACATTTAAATGATCCAATCGCGCCATTCTCTGATCGAGAGGTTTTGTTAAATCAAGATCAAATTTCTTTGCAGAAGATTCTAAATCTTTGATATCGGGCAAATTTTGTTGGTCGGTTTGCCAAAAATAAAGCGCATCAGAAAGACGAGCACAGACAACTTTACTATTTCCTTTAGAAATTTCTTTGCCTTCATCGCTTGCAAGGATATTAGAAACAAGAATAAAATGATGAGAAAGTGTGATCTTTTCGCCTTGTT
>NZ_JBHIRE010000444.1:0-306 GCF_042196885.1 Bartonella sp. AA86SXKL
CTCTACAATAGCGAAAAATCTTCTGAAAGCATGCTATAGTCTTTTTAAATGGACGAGTGATTTAGAATATAATTCAACTTTAGGATAAAAAAAAACTTTCAAAACAAACATAGCTCCTCCTTTTAAAGAAAAAAAGACGCAGAAAAATATTATTAAGGATAGAATCTTAGATTTATGAACATGTCTGAACTGTTTTTTTTCTTAAGATTTGCGCTGGAACAGCATTATTTGAACCAGGGGCAAAACGTAAAAGATTACATCCTTCCTTAAAAAACAGAAATAAAGTAAAATCTACACAGGTGTCTT
>NZ_JBHIRE010000444.1:341-636 GCF_042196885.1 Bartonella sp. AA86SXKL
ACCTGAACTAGTTATAACACTTGGAGTTTGTCTATCGGAAATAAAACACTCCTCTGCGCTAAAAGCAGCTCAAAAATGACCAAAGAAAATTCTGACAATCTGTTTTATAAAGCGTTTTCTAAGCAGAAACGAAAAAATCAGCATATAAATTGGAAAATGAGCATAAACCCACCCTGTCAATGCAAGCATGATAATTTCACAAATGAAAACGCTCGTTGGCAGGACTGAAGATAATACGATATCATTCTATACTCAAAAAGGATGAACAAGAGAATCAACCCAAAAACTGCAAAAA
>NZ_JBHIRE010000445.1:0-301 GCF_042196885.1 Bartonella sp. AA86SXKL
TTGAGCTTTATGAGTCTCTTCTTAAAAAATTAGCACGTGTTGAAACAATTAGTTTCTCTGATAAAGCTCCAGCTCTCTCAGCGCAAATGATTTTAGGAGAAGCGATTTTTTGTTTACCATTGGGTCAGTTGATTGATTTAGAAGCTGAACGTGCTCGTTTGATGAAAGATGTCAGTAAAATTGAACAAGATATTGAGAAACTATCGGCTAAACTGAGTAATCCTAAATTTATAGAAAATGCAAAACCAGAAATTGTTGAGGTTGAACGTAATAGGATAGTAGAATTGCGTACTGCACAGAA
>NZ_JBHIRE010000445.1:336-636 GCF_042196885.1 Bartonella sp. AA86SXKL
ACCTTTTTATTTTTTTCTTCTCATGGATCATTCCATACCATTATGCTGTTCATTTATAGATTTTCTAAAAAAGAATGTCTCCTTTCTTCCAATATTATCTTCTAACATTATTCATGAATACTATAATACGTTTTTCCTGAATGTTATAATGGAAAGTCTACACTGCTTTACCATTTTTCCGTTTATGAATTAGTTAGTGATTAGCATCATTCTCTTTTGTTTTGCTTATTGTTCTCGCATTAAAGTGGTTAGGTTATCACATGTTTTACCCATTCTAAGACTGCTTTTCAAAATACAGAT
>NZ_JBHIRE010000446.1:0-320 GCF_042196885.1 Bartonella sp. AA86SXKL
ATCTTCGAGGGAAAAACTCCGTGATGAGGGTTTGCGAATTGTCATACTGATGGTGTTTTTTTCTACCGCAGGGGGAATAACAATTTGAATACGCTCATTGCCTGGTAAGGTGGCTGATAATATTGGATTTTTTTCCGATATATTTTGCTTAGAATAAGACGCTACAACTTTAGCAATTCCCATAAGCTCATTAAATGACAGAGCTGGTGTTTCTATGGTTTTCCATCCCTCAACCCCTTCTGTCATTACTTGATAGGGACGATTGATGACAATTTCAAAAAGATTTTCATCTTTTAGAAAGGTACTGATAGGTTCTAGTT
>NZ_JBHIRE010000446.1:339-634 GCF_042196885.1 Bartonella sp. AA86SXKL
GTTAAAACAATCGCGACGGTTTCATCGCTCAATGTGTGCAAGTTTTGGTTCATTGCAAAATTACCGCAGAATTTTTATAAAAGTTTCTCGAAAGAGCCCGATTGACAATCTGTTTTTTGTTTTCGATCACTTTCAATTTATAAACATTGGAAAAATCTAAATCGCGAGCCACAAAAACATTGACCATTTCCCCTTGGTTCTTGGACAGGGTAGGGGGAATATTGGCGTAATTTTCTACGGCAATATTTGCAATGTTTTGTCCTGAAGAAATTGTTTCAGAATTGTTCTTATCTTG
>NZ_JBHIRE010000447.1:0-303 GCF_042196885.1 Bartonella sp. AA86SXKL
TACTTAACCGTGCGGGTATACGTTTTGTTACAGGTTGTGTTTTTGTTGGCGATTCTTGCTGGTTATGTGGCAAATTTGCCATAGAAATCGCTCCTTCTATATCCGCTAAAGTGAGCTCTTGATATATTTTAACGTGTTCATAAAGCTGCTGTAATACATATTGTGCATGCTTTGTGGCCGTCGTTTTTCCATGGATTAAAATTTTATTACCGCGCGGATGAAGACTAAGCCCAAGCTTTTGTTCGATATAAGTCAGATTTTCATCGAATTTACCAAATACTGCTTTCGCATATTTATTGTTTT
>NZ_JBHIRE010000447.1:322-633 GCF_042196885.1 Bartonella sp. AA86SXKL
ACATGATGAACATCTGATGCGCTTTCTTTTTTCGAGATAACGGTATTTTCAGAACAAGTACTTATTTTCTCTTTAACGCGCTTTACTTTTTGGGTTGAAGCTTTCAACCTATTCTCCCATATCTAGCAAATATTGCACACTTTTTGGGTAAACTGTATATAAAGACAGTCTCTTTTTCATAGAGTGCGAACTTTAAATGTAATCATTTTCTTCAAAAAATAAAAGGGTTCTCCTAAAATCTCTGTTGTAAATAAGGCATGAGAGATATGCTTACATATTTGTCATTTCACCGACAAAACTGTTTGAGCTTG
>NZ_JBHIRE010000448.1:0-279 GCF_042196885.1 Bartonella sp. AA86SXKL
AATATTGCTAATGCTTGCAACCATGATGCCAACACACAAGAAAATGAGGGAGGTATTGTTGGATTCTTCTCGCTTGAAATGTCATCAGAACAGCTTGCAACCCGTATTATTTCGGAACAAACAGAGGTTTCCTCTTCTGACATTCGACGTGGATCTATTTTAGACGAGCAATTTTCCAAAATCATCCGTGCCATGAATCAACTACAAAAAGCACCTCTTTACATTGACCAAACTGGTGGGATATCCATCGCTCAATTAGCAGCGCGCGCACGGCGTCTC
>NZ_JBHIRE010000448.1:336-632 GCF_042196885.1 Bartonella sp. AA86SXKL
GATTATTGACTATATACAACTCATGACAAGCAATTCGAAGCGTTCGTCTGAAAACCGTGTTCAAGAAATTACAGAAATTACGACAGGACTCAAAGCATTAGCTAAAGAACTGAATATACCCATTATTGCGCTTTCACAGCTTTCACGCCAGGTCGAAAATCGAACAGATAAACGTCCACAACTTTCAGATTTACGGGAATCTGGTTCAATTGAGCAAGATGCCGACATTGTCCTTTTTGTGTACCGTGAAGAATATTACCTTAAAAATGGAGAACCAAAGATAGGCACTCTTGAAT
>NZ_JBHIRE010000449.1:0-632 GCF_042196885.1 Bartonella sp. AA86SXKL
GGTGCTGTTGTAACCTTCTCAGAAACCTCTGGATGCACACCTTCAGGAGATGCTGACGCAATCTTCTCGGCAACCTCTGGATGCACCTCTTCAGGAGATGCTGGCGTAACCTTCTCAGAAACCTCTGGATGCACACCTTCAAGAGATGCTGGTGTAACCTTCTCGGCAACCTCTGGATGCACCTCTTCAGGAAATGCTGGCGCAATCTTCTCGGCAACCTCTAAAGGTTTTTCTGAAACTTTTTCTGCTTTTGTTTCTCGTAATTCTTGTTCCCTAATTACTGGTAAAGATTTTTCCGACGCCTTCTCTTCTCCGGATGATGAAGGGGTTGTTTCAACGGAGCGTGGTTTTTCTTTTGGTTTAAAAGGCGCAAAACTATCTATCTGTCCCTCCCCAAAATGACGAGCGTCTTCTTTTTCTTGTGGTTTGGTAGTAGGCTTTACTGCAGGAATTGCACGCACAGGAGCATTCAAGGCACCCTGTTGAGAAGCAAATTCTTCAGTCACAGGAGCAACAATGATGGGAACTGCTTCCAATTGCTGTGGCAAAGAAACGGGATTGGTAAAATAAATACTTCCCCAACTGAGAAAAATCACATGGACAACCAGAGATAAAGCCAAGCCTCGTTTCAT
>NZ_JBHIRE010000450.1:0-632 GCF_042196885.1 Bartonella sp. AA86SXKL
TTTTTCCACTCTCTCGTAGATGCCCATCCATTATCGATAATAAGTGCAAGTGGTTGAGATCCGGAGAGTATAATTGGCTTTTGATTCCAGGTGGGTTTTGCTAAAGCGATAATACTGAGTGCAGCTATGGTTAATCGTAACAACGATAACCACCAAGGTGTGCGATGTGCGGCTTCCTGCTGATTATTTGATTTCGGCAGAAAGCGTAAAGGGGGAAAGAGCTCTTTACGCGGCGTTGGAGGTGTTATCCGCAACAACCACCAAATAATCGGTAAGGATAAAAGCCCTAGTAAAAGGAGGGGAGCAGCAAAACTCAAAGTGACCTCCTATTGTGGGATGGAGAGATCCCTATTTTGTTTGCAAGTCGTAGAATGACTTCTGTTAAGGGACGGTCGGTTTTACTCACATGATAAGTCCAACCTTGGCGTGTGCAAAAATTTGTCAATTCTTGTCGCCGTGCTTGATACAATTTGCAATAATGCTCACGGGAGTTTTCTGCTTTTCCTAAAATGCGTTTTTCTTTCGTTTCCGGATCAAAAAATTCTGTATGGCCTGCATAGGGGAAGTGCTCTTCTGCGGGGTCAGCAACTTCAATTAAATGCACTGTGATTTGTTTTGCGGACAAAACTGTT
>NZ_JBHIRE010000451.1:0-631 GCF_042196885.1 Bartonella sp. AA86SXKL
AAGAGAGCAGACACTTTAATTCATACGATCCAAAATTCATCCTCTCATGATCATGTAGGTATATGACGATTTTCATCCAATATCGAAATGACGAGCTCCTCTTAGATTTCACTCAATCTAGCTTTTTGAAAGAATACAAAGGAACAGAGCAATCGGGTATAATGCGCAATCACATACAGCCCCACCAAGTCTTACATTTATGATAACTTCTTAAAGAAGATGAAATTCAATCAATGAAACCGTATTATCGTATATCATTTTTTACACTTTTCCGTATTTCTGTGAAAGTAATTCGCGCACCTCATCTGCTATTTTTGTTCCACGACTTGCGCAACTCATCTTAATTAAACGATGCAAGTTTTCCGGCACATCAATTGTGAGACGTTTCATACCTCCATCTCTGCACCCTTTATGGTTTCCTACCCATGCATCAGCTGTTAAAGGAATTGATTTATTGGTTGGTTTCGTACCAATCTTAATTTTTTTGTTCATTGTGCTAACTCCTTGATTTCTGCTGCAACAGCTTCAATCTCTGCTGCTGCTAGCCCTTGCTTATCGACTTCATAAACGGTCTTCCCCTGTGTTGCAGCTTCTGCAAAAATCACGCGCTGGGCAACATTAGCAGAAAGCA
>NZ_JBHIRE010000452.1:0-278 GCF_042196885.1 Bartonella sp. AA86SXKL
AGCCTTACAGGCTTTTTGCAAAGTTAATTGATGACAGAACAACAGTTTTTTTCAATTTCGCCTTCTTTTAAGGTGGGCTATAGAGATAGATTGTAAGACAAAATAAATAATAAGGAGTCTTCATGGTAAATATGAGGAGCAAAATATTGAGAACAGCTCGTTTATAAAGCTATGCATTGCTTTTATGAGCTTGAATATAAATGGATTGGGAATGCTCTGCTCGTTTTGCAGTGTTTTGTTTGATTTCTTTAAAATCAATTTCTTTCGTTGATGATAGT
>NZ_JBHIRE010000452.1:378-631 GCF_042196885.1 Bartonella sp. AA86SXKL
GCAATTTTGTTTTCAATGACAAGCCTCTCGTTGCCACTCCTTATATTAGATCAAAAGAACAATACCGAAAAAACGTTGTTTTTTACTATTTTAAACTTCTTTCTTTATCAATAGAATTGAGGTTTAGCATCTTTTGAAAACTTCAGTTGTTTAAAATAGAAGAAAATAGAATGGTAAAAAAACAACTGAGGTTAATAGAAAGGTTTTAGAAAAAGTGCCTTATACGGTAGGTTAAATTAACCTGTGTTTTCAA
>NZ_JBHIRE010000453.1:0-291 GCF_042196885.1 Bartonella sp. AA86SXKL
TTAAAAACAGCATATAATGACGAAAGCACATTTATATATGCATAATAATCTAAAAAATGAAAAATCTATATTTGAGAAAAACATGAAACCTATAAAGCCATAAAAAATCAGAATTTTTTATTTCCTCTATGATTCATTATTCAAACTATTTCTTTAGGAGAAACGTTTAGAACTCTTCACTCTATTTTTTCAAGAAAAAGAAAAAATCACTTTATTTTTTCTTATTATTATTGCGAAGAATAAACACTATTTCTGATTTTTTTTCAAAAATATCTCGAACAAAACAAGCAT
>NZ_JBHIRE010000453.1:357-630 GCF_042196885.1 Bartonella sp. AA86SXKL
CATTTGACAAAAAATAAATTTCATAAAAGATTCCTCTCGGTGATATTACCTGAAACCTCCACTGATTATGACAAACTATAAGGAAGATGACATATGATATTTTACTTAAATGAAGCAGAAAATCTTATCGAGTTTATTGTTAGAAACATCGAAACAACGTTAGGTAGTTTCTAAAGACGTATAGCGTAGCGATATTCAAATTTGGGTTTATACATCGCTCACCCTCTTAATATTACTTACTAAAATTGAGAGTGAAATCATTCTTCAGCCGCA
>NZ_JBHIRE010000454.1:0-278 GCF_042196885.1 Bartonella sp. AA86SXKL
CAGGTGGTTCCGGTATTGGCTCAGCAGCCATTCAACTCGCAAAACAAAAAGGGTGTACAGTTATCACGACTGTCGGTTCAGATGAAAAAATTGCAAAAGCACAATCTCTTGGTGCGGATCATGTTATTAATTACCGTAAAGATCGTTTTGAAGGTGTTGTGCGCAAATTAACCAAAAAAAAAGGTGTCGATGTTGTTTTTGAACACGTAGGTGCAGAGACATGGAGCGGTTCTCTGTTGTGTATGAAACCAGGAGCACGCTTGGTAACTTGTGGTTCT
>NZ_JBHIRE010000454.1:336-630 GCF_042196885.1 Bartonella sp. AA86SXKL
ACTTAAGATATTCGGTTCATTTGGCTGCCGTATAGAAAATATGCAAAACGCCATGCAGAAAATGGCACAAGGCGTTGTACACCCTGTCATTGATACAATTGTTCAATTTAATGAAATTGATACAGCTTTAAAGCGAATGGAAAGTCGTGACGTTTTTGGTAAAATTATTCTTAAAATCGATTAAATTATGATGAAATTCTATATTAAAAATTTTGTATATCATATTAAAATTATAGCAAAAAAATCATTTCACTTTTTATGGGGATATCTGCTCATTAGTTCTTTACTTATTTT
>NZ_JBHIRE010000455.1:0-629 GCF_042196885.1 Bartonella sp. AA86SXKL
TTACATATTCAAATGTAATTCGCTTAGCATTGGAAAGACCAGGATATTGACGGCAAGCATCCATTAACAGTGCAAGTGGGTATTTCTTATTGATTGGAACAAGCATATCTCGTAATGTATCATTCACAGCATGGAGTGAAATTGCCAACATAACCCCTATTTCTTCTCCGGTTCGGATCATTCCAGGAACAACTCCACTGGTTGAAAGGGTAATCCGACGTTTCGATAAAGAAAGTCCATTCCCATCAGAAGCGATTAATAAAGCTTTTTTCACCGCTTCAAAATTATAAAGTGGTTCTCCCATCCCCATCATAACAACATTGGTGATTTTGCGTCCTTCCACTGGAACAATTGCACCATCAGGGGTATTCCTATCAGGAAAATCACCCAAACAATCACGCGCAACCAATAATTGCGCCAAAATTTCTTCCGCTGTGAGATTGCGAACAAGTACCTGCGTTCCCGTATAACAAAAAGAACAAGTTAAAGTACACCCTACTTGCGATGAAAGACATAAAGTGCCACGCCCTTCTTCAGGAATATAAACAGTTTCAATTTCAACAGGCCTTCCAGCACCGCGTGGTGGAAAACGTAAAAGCCATTTACGCGTACCATCTTTTGATATTTGT
>NZ_JBHIRE010000456.1:0-279 GCF_042196885.1 Bartonella sp. AA86SXKL
TGTTAGGACTCACAATTATCGCACGACGCCAAATGGCAGCTTAACATATTTAAAAATATAATGATTTTTGTTTAAGTGCAGCAAAAAAGGTATTTTAAGAAATTACAGTTGTTGCGTTATCGGGTAAAGTCTGAAGAAAAATCACCTTTTAAGGTGATTTCTCAAATGTGTTTTCTATTTAGAGCAAGGCTTGTTCATAGAATCTTTAGTGAAGTAAATCACATGAGTGATTAGCGATATAAAGGGTCAAATAAAATTTTACGTATTCGGTATTTTTTA
>NZ_JBHIRE010000456.1:322-628 GCF_042196885.1 Bartonella sp. AA86SXKL
GCTCACAGAGTTTTAAAGGCATAGTGCTCTTCGTACAAAAAAGAACGTGACAGAATGCATTTGTTTTAAAAAATGATGCGCTTTCTTAAAAACATTTTTCAATGACGGCTGTACCTATTTCGTAACGGTGCTTAAATGGTACAATGGTAAAGCTTTTCGTAAATACAATTCATTGAGCACTCCCGCTTTAATGCTTAACAAAAATGTAAACTGGCACTCATTACATACTTTGCTCGTTTCTGATGTTGCGATAATGCTTGGCAATTAGATAGGGTGAGGTTTTTTGTTTCTTCTTTCTAAGTGTTT
>NZ_JBHIRE010000457.1:0-627 GCF_042196885.1 Bartonella sp. AA86SXKL
ACCCAGCAATTGCCATCATGAGAGAGGTTATCTTCCTTTTCAATAAAGCCACCCAAGGCACCAGCCTTAACATCAGCAAAGTCTTTTAATGCTTTAATGCGATAAAGGGTATGATTATTAATTACACGCGTTTCATTTGTGAGTGCAAACTTCTTTTGCATGAGCACAATTCCTTTATAGAGATTTAAATTTTTAAATGAGATGTTTAAAGGAGGGCGCCCCCGCCGCGCCCGCGCGTGTCATTTACGCAGCATCACTTTCATATTCGCTGTCATTATCATCGTCATAATACCCTTCAAAATCAGCATAATACTCATGACGATAATAATCATCTTCGCTCCCAAACTCAGGATATGCATCATCACAGATATCTTCATTAGCTGTTAAAGAGGCATTGCTATGAATATATGAAGAACCAGAGATAAGAGCATCACAAATAACGGCATCATCAAAAACACGTGATTCATCACAAATGTAAGCAGAGCCACTTATTTTTGCATTGCCTCCGACATGAGCATCATCACAAATGACAGCATTATCGGAAATATGAGCGTGATCAGTGACACGGGCGTTATCATAAATTTGTGCATTGCCTTCAATTACAACGGCGTTGTTAGCATGCGCATT
>NZ_JBHIRE010000458.1:0-295 GCF_042196885.1 Bartonella sp. AA86SXKL
TCAAGTTTGGCTTTTAATCCTTGCTGAGTGAGTTCTGTTTCACGAGAAAGTCGTCGATAGAGGGCAATTTCATCGTAAATAAGGCTTTGCCGTTGTTGGCGGAGTGCTTCTGTTTCAGCGGTGTTTTCTTCCAAGCGTCTTTTATTAGCTAACATTTCCTGCTCTACATTTTTAAAGTCATATAAACGTTCTCAATAAAGAGAGTTGCTGATGACTTTTGTTTGCATCAGGCTTTTAACAGCTTTGAGCTTTTCTTGCCTTAATTGTTGATCATCTTGTAATTTATCCAATTGCG
>NZ_JBHIRE010000458.1:363-626 GCF_042196885.1 Bartonella sp. AA86SXKL
TTACTTTATCTTGTAGCGATTGAAGAGTAGCATGTATGAGTTTTTCTCTTCCATTCTTGCTGTATTGCTGCTGGAGGTAGGAATTTGCAAATAAGCGAGCTCTTTGGTTACAAAATCTTTATCAAAGGATCTTGTTCACTCAAGGCAACTAAAATAGCTACGGTAATTTGCGCTTGAAAGATTTGCCGGACAATATCTGCTTGAACACGTGCACGTTCATTTAAGGCTTTACGTGGATCCAATTGGATAAGAAAATCACCTTG
>NZ_JBHIRE010000459.1:0-277 GCF_042196885.1 Bartonella sp. AA86SXKL
AAAGCCTAAAAATAATGCCAATTCAGTTTTGATCGCTAAAAATTTAAAGAAAGGTTTTGTAATCTTACGTATCTTTTCCCCTTCTTTACTCGCAAAGAAAGAAAGTGAAGCCTTCTTTTCATCTGCAACCTGTCGAATATTGAATGAATAAATTCACACCGTCTTACGACTGTACAACAGCTTGTTCTCTATACGATTGAACGAAAGTATATTCAAATATTAAGTTTCAAACGCAATCTGCTAAAAATTAGAATTCGAATTGCAATCCTTATTCCAA
>NZ_JBHIRE010000459.1:336-626 GCF_042196885.1 Bartonella sp. AA86SXKL
TCCAAAATGATCTGTGCAATACTTTTTTGTTGAGACAATAACCTGCTATACAACTTCGCAGAACAAATATCAGTACATTGATGATAAACATGAAATACAATGGAGCTCTTATTGCACTGAAAGCATATCATGTTCGATAGTAAAACTTATCTTCAGCTAGAAGAAAACAAATGAGAGTAAAGTACCAATTTCTTTTGGTAAGCACATTCATCACAAAGCTTGTCATTTGAATTTATTTTCGCGTTGTTACAATCAGTCCCGATAAAGTTTAATCCATTACATTGATAAAT
>NZ_JBHIRE010000460.1:0-298 GCF_042196885.1 Bartonella sp. AA86SXKL
TTTAAGCTCTGCTTTGGCACTTGCTTATAAAGGAATTGCAAGCACCATCATCGAAAAGCGCAAACAGCTTGAGAGTGTAGGTGCTGGTATTCAGCTTACTCCAAATGCAACGTGTATTTTTGCGCGTTGGGGCATTCTTAGTAAACTCACAAAAATGGGTGTAATTCCACAATTTCTTCAGTTAAGAGATGGAGTCTCTTTAAAAACACATCTACACGCGGATCTTTTTAATTTATCAGAAAAAAATTGGAAATCCCCCTATCTTATGATTCATCGAGCGGATTTACAAAAAGTTTTA
>NZ_JBHIRE010000460.1:333-625 GCF_042196885.1 Bartonella sp. AA86SXKL
GAAAGCCCCTTATCAAATACAAAG
Source organism: Bartonella sp. AA86SXKL (assembly GCF_042196885.1). Classification (NCBI taxonomy): domain Bacteria; kingdom Pseudomonadati; phylum Pseudomonadota; class Alphaproteobacteria; order Hyphomicrobiales; family Bartonellaceae; genus Bartonella; species Bartonella sp. AA86SXKL. The sequence goes on from NZ_JBHIRE010000460.1 coordinate 358, forward strand.
CAGGTGAAGCTGTTGTATCATCTAACCAAACCACAAGCGGCATTAACATAAAAACAATAAAAACAAATGTAGCAACGAAAACAGAACACTACCAATTTTATTCAACGCCTCTCCTAATCGGATGTGATGGAGTTTGGTCGACATTACGACAATTGGCACCTTTTCACGAAAAAGCAAATTTTAGTGGCTTTATTGCTTGGCGTGCAACAACAGAATTTGAAAATCTTCCCAAAAGCTTTCGTTCTATACTGCAAAATAGAAAGACAAA
>NZ_JBHIRE010000461.1:0-623 GCF_042196885.1 Bartonella sp. AA86SXKL
ATTGGTCATTTGTTTTTCGCTTTTTAGAGAGAGTATTTTTAAAAGATTGTGCGTTGACATAAGATGCGCAAAAATCAATCCTAAAAAGCCATTTTTATGCAGCTTAGCAAGTTGGCTTGCCGATAGTTTATTCAATTTTTCTTCATCAACAACCCAAAAATGTTCTAATTGTGCTGAAAGACCTTTGTCGTTTTTCACATTGATTGATTTTTGGCTCAGAAGATCCATATCCACAAGGGCATCAATAAACGCAGCCGTTTTTTCCATAGCAATTTTAAAGCTCTCAAGAAAGCGAATACGTTCTTCCATAAAAGGAGAAATAGAGCCATCTGAGTTAAAAAGTTCTGTGCCGGCAACCTCATTAAACATGCCTGATTGCTGATCAAAACAAACAGAAAGTTCTTTTTCATTGCTAATTTGTGCAAGAACAAAAGGGTAGCGGCGAACAAAAGCTGGAAGATAAGTATCTTTTTTCCAATTTTTATCAGAGGTGATGTAATCATTTTCGTCATTAGAAAGACCAACAAGAGCAGCCGATGTATAATGCCGTTTTTTTTGTTCATCTTCGGCGCACATAAATAAAATAGGGTAGTCTAGAGCAGCTTGAAAGTATTCACTGCTTG
>NZ_JBHIRE010000462.1:0-281 GCF_042196885.1 Bartonella sp. AA86SXKL
CTTTAAAATAACGTTGTTCAACAAAAGGGAGTGAATGAACAGACAGTGCAATCTTTTTGCCACGCAGCTCTGTAAATACTTCTGTTCCTTCCACTTTCCAAGCAACAGGAACATACCCCATCGCGACAGGACCATCAAAAGAAGGGCCAAAACCACCTGACGTTACCACCCCAATCCGATTGCCTTCATTATCGAAAAGCACAGCACCAGCACGAATAGGTTGGCGTGTTTGTGGTTTTAAACCAACACGACAAAGAGAGAGACCTCTCTGAAGAGATTCA
>NZ_JBHIRE010000462.1:351-622 GCF_042196885.1 Bartonella sp. AA86SXKL
CAGCATCAATGGGCGTAGTATCAGGGGTAATATCATTGCCATGCAAGCATAACCCTGCCTCCAATCGAAGACTGTCACGCGCTGCAAGACCAACCCACTCAACACGAGAATCGCTGAGCAGCTTTTCAGCCAATGCGCGTGCACAACCTATAGGAAGAGCAATTTCAAAACCATCTTCTCCTGTATAACCAGAACGGGTGATAAACCAATCTTGTTGTGGTTCAAATCCTTGCATAAACAACAGTTCATTTCCCGGCAAACCAGCATCAGC
>NZ_JBHIRE010000463.1:0-286 GCF_042196885.1 Bartonella sp. AA86SXKL
TTTTAAAAAATGCTCTTGATCATTTGACCTATGATGCCTTTTTAAGAAAACCGATTGGGCTTATCTCTCATGGTAGTACAGTCCAAAAATGTGCACAACCTTGTGAACATTTATTGCCGGTGGTGCGCACGCTTTATGGTTATCCGCTGCAATGTCAAGTTACTTCGGCTAAGCAAGATTTTGCATCGGATGATGAAGGTCGTACATGGAAAATCATAAGTGAAGAGGTGCGGGAGCGTTGTGAGCGGCTTGCTAATGAAATGTGCGAATTTTTAAACCAGAAGAG
>NZ_JBHIRE010000463.1:352-622 GCF_042196885.1 Bartonella sp. AA86SXKL
CGACACGGGAATACTTTCCCCTTTGTGTTAATAGCTAGAGCTGCAAGAAGTGATTGTTGTCACGCCGCTTTTTTTCTCATCAAGTTCAGCTTGAGGCACTGCAAAAAACTATATGTTTGTACCGCTGGATCATTATTGTGCAGCTGTGGGGGTACAGTTTTTAGAAGCTGTGACGCAATGGCATGGGTTAAAATTTGTATATTGTGGGTTCGTTTATCTGCTTATACATTTTTTGCGTATTAATTGTTGGCTCTTTTGGCTAAGCCACTA
>NZ_JBHIRE010000464.1:0-284 GCF_042196885.1 Bartonella sp. AA86SXKL
TTTCCCTATTTCAGAGATTACGCAATGTTCTTGTCCCTATCTGGCAGACAAAAGCTGCAACAAAATGGAAAGCACTTATTTTTCAATCCTTTGTCTCAAACATGCAGCTGCATTAGAATTGGATGTTAATTTACAAGTAAGAGCAAAAACTTTATTGAGAAAACAACGTCATAAAGTTAAGAACATGCCCGCTATGGATTAGAAAGATATTCTGGCTTTTTATAAAATATTTTGCAAAATAACAAGCATAACTACAACTGGCTTTGTGGCTTCTTATCCTTCCA
>NZ_JBHIRE010000464.1:344-620 GCF_042196885.1 Bartonella sp. AA86SXKL
AAAAGCAGATTGACGGTGCTATAATTGGGCAATTGCTGTTGAGACTATGAAAGGAAGGCGTGATGCTATAACAGAGTTTTACTTACCTTTATCATCAGAGGTTTTAAAAACTCCGGAACAAGCACATTTTTTTTATTTCGCAATGATTTCTTTTTTTGCTGCAACCGGGTGTGGTCCCTTTGCTGCGAATTGCCTGTCACAATTCATGCAACAGATTGATCTTGGTGGCATATTCTCATGGCTTTCGTTCTGATTTATGTAATTGGCTAGCTAAAA
>NZ_JBHIRE010000465.1:0-619 GCF_042196885.1 Bartonella sp. AA86SXKL
TTTTCAATCCCACACGCCCTGCTCTTCCGATCTCTATTCTCATTACTTTGTTTATTGTTGTGGTTTTTGTTGCTGCTTTAATCATTTTGATTCCTATTATCAGTTGGCAAATACAGCAATTTATGAACGATGGGTTGCGCGTTTATATTAATCGTATTCAAACTTTTTTCGTTGAACATGAGTTTGATTGGGTTAGACGCTATTTTGGAAGTGATCCAAATGAATTACAGAGTAATATTAAGGGGCTTTTAGGACAAAGTTCTGATTTTATTACATCTCTCTTGAATTCACTTTTGAAATCAGGAAAATCTCTCGTAAATATCGTCAGTCTCTTTGTTGTGGCACCTGTGGTGGCGTTTTACATGTTATTGGATTGGCCACGTATGGTTACAGCAGTTGATTCGTTGATACCACGGGATCATCTTGAAACTGTTCGCAGTATTTTTCATGAAATGGATAGAGCTATCGCTGGTTTTGTTCGTGGTCAAGGAACAGCTTGTTTAATATTGGGGGGATATTATGCTATTGGTTTGACCATTACGGAGCTCAATTTTGGTCTTTTAATTGGTATGTTTATTGGCCTTATTAGTTTTGTTCCTTATATTGGTACAATGAGTGG
>NZ_JBHIRE010000466.1:0-619 GCF_042196885.1 Bartonella sp. AA86SXKL
TGGGATAGGTTGCTTTCTTTTTCTATGAAACCTCCAAGATCACCTTCTTTTACATCACCAAAGTCTTTTAATGCACGTATGCGGTGTAGAGTATGTCTATCAACTTCGATTGTCTCATCAGTCAGTTCGTATTTTTTCACCATGCTTTTTCTCCAGTGGACATGATATTATCGCCATCAATATCCGCATCACGATAAATTTTTGCGTCACCATAAATACGTGCATTACCGGAAACCGTTGCCATTCCATAAACTTCGGCAAAACCGTAAACATGTGCATTATGTTTAATTCGTGCACTACCATAAACTTCAGCATCATCATAAACTTGAGCATTATCGTAAACGCAAGCACAAGATAAGACAAATGCTTTACCACCCACCCAGCAATTACCATGATGCGATAGGTTGTTTTCATTTTCTATAAAGCCGCCTAAATTACCTTTTTTAATAACTCCAAAGTCTCTTAAAGCTCGGATACGGTGAAGAGTTACCCCTTTAAACTCAGCTTTCTCATCAGTAAGGTCGTACTTCTTTTCCATGGTGTATTTCTTTTAATGCATGTGTTGTCGTTTAAATTCTTGAGACAGCAGGCCCATGCTTTTTGTTTTAATTTTATCAGC
>NZ_JBHIRE010000467.1:0-292 GCF_042196885.1 Bartonella sp. AA86SXKL
TATTTTACGCAATTGGTCAATCGTTCGAGGAGGAACCAGTTCTTCACAAAAGGCACTTTTCTTTAATCTGCGTCGTTTGCGGGCAAAATTGGTGCAAGATGATAGCGCTCTTTCAAAACAAGATATCTTCCGTAGCATTGCTGAAAAGCTTGGCGTTTCCGTGCGTGATGTTGAAACAATGGATTTCCGTTTTTCAAGTTCTGATAATTCCTTGAGCGTTTCTGTTTCTGAAAATAGTGATAATCCTGTTGCCAAAATGGATGCTCTTGTGGATGATAGTCCTCTACCTGAT
>NZ_JBHIRE010000467.1:336-616 GCF_042196885.1 Bartonella sp. AA86SXKL
ATGCGTTACAAATTCTCAATGAACGGGAATTGGAAATTATTCGTTTCCGACGCTTAAATGAAGAAGGTGCTACTTTAGAAGTTTTAGGTGAAAAGTTAGGAATCTCAAAAGAGCGGGTGCGCCAAATTGAAGCGCGGGCTTTACAAAAGCTGCGTTCTGCCTTGCTTACTGTTAATCCAGCAGATGCTTATGATGTGTAAGCCATGAAGTTTTTTCAGGCAGTGGTTCGTGAGTGGTATGGGATAGGGTACAAGAAACTGGATCTCGAAAGCTCGCGCAT
>NZ_JBHIRE010000468.1:0-616 GCF_042196885.1 Bartonella sp. AA86SXKL
CATGTTCGTTATGGTTTTAGCAGGGCTGTAAGAGAAGCATCAGAACGTGCTACTTTTATTGTCACTCAAACAATTTTTTTTATGAGTCGTTTAATAGGGGGGAAGGAAGATCATTGTCGGCTAAGTGGTCCTTCTAAGACGGTTAAAATTGCTTGGCAAGTGAGTGAAACAGGTTTTCTCTCTTTATTGAATTTTACAGCTTTTCTTTCGATAGGTGTTGGACTTATTAATCTTTTTCCAATTCCTCCACTTGATGGTGGGTATTTGTTATTTCATGTTGTTGAAATCATTACTGGGAGGCCAATATCAGCTAAAATTCGGGAGATTATTTTTCGCTTAGGCCTCTGCTTTGTTCTCTCATTTATGCTTTTTGCACTCTTTAATGATTATTTTTGTTGGTTTAGCTAATTAAATTATGGAAAACATTTTATAAATTAGGTAATAGTAGAAAAATACAACTGAAAAGTCGTTTACCATATCCACAAAATATTGTGGCATCATGCGCTATAATGAGTAATTAAGGGGTGAGAAGTCTCGCTGTGTAAAAGAATTGTTATGGCAGTTAGCTTTTTGAGGCGTTGTGTTCAGGGAATAAGATAAGGTACAAAAGCCAATG
>NZ_JBHIRE010000469.1:0-270 GCF_042196885.1 Bartonella sp. AA86SXKL
AAATGTTTCTTTAAGTTAGCAATATTTTATCTATGATGCATCTTATTAATTGCAAAAAATACGAAATTTTATGATAAATAGTGTTTGAAAGCTCAATCAGTTATACTTACAAAAGTGAAGGCTTCTGTTGCCAGGTGCCTCCGAACCCCGCTTAAACCTGCGACGGTTTAAGACTTAGTTTGAAGCATTCACACCACCTCAGGCAGCGAGACGTGCTTCCGCATAGTTGTCATTTGCAACTACTCATTTAGCCCGATAACGGTGGTACTA
>NZ_JBHIRE010000469.1:321-615 GCF_042196885.1 Bartonella sp. AA86SXKL
TATAAAAAAACAAATTATATTTTGGTGGAGGCGCCGGGTACCGCCCCCGGGTCCAATAAGCTTATTTCATTGTCCATTTATTACCATAGCTGGCAAGCCAGCTCTTTAAGTATAGATGAAGAACAGCTTTTGGAAAAGGGGGGTTGTTAATATTTTAAATCCTCTAATTATTTAGAAGCTATATGATGCGGTTGTAAAATACAGCCGCTAATTCTTGGAGAGGAGATGGTGTAGAATGACAAATGATCTAGCAGATATTAAATTATATGACCAAAATCCCGATGAAGCTGCAAT
>NZ_JBHIRE010000470.1:0-614 GCF_042196885.1 Bartonella sp. AA86SXKL
CCATTAACCGCATCACTTGAGTCTTTAGAAATATCTCCATTCGCAAGATACTTAATCTTGCTGTTGCTTTTGCTATTTTCTTCTCCATGCAAGGCTACAAAAGCTCCCTCTTTCTCACCCCACATCAACGCATTCTGCTTAATGTTTTCAGTAACCGCCGTATTGCTTTGTGTAATCTCTTTATGAATGTTCTGGAAAGAATTACCTACACCCTCAAAGGCTTCCGCAACACTTGCATAGCTCTGCTCTTCAACATCACTACCATCTTCCTTAACGGTCTTAACCTTGAAACTTGGATCTGTCCACGCTTCACTCTCATACTTGGCACCTCCGCCAAAATATTTTGCTGTATGCTCAGCAACCTTAGTAACATTTTTATTGGTTGTAAAAAGCTGTGAACCATTCACCGCATCCGTTGAGCTTTCTGAGAGTGTTCCAGCACTCACTCCGGTGATTGTCCGTTCCTTACCGTCTTTGTTTAAAACACTGATTTCAGTACCGCCTGCTGCCTTACCTATGGTGATAACACCCGATCCCCCCGCACGAAGACTACGACTTAACGTCACCTCTTCTTCTTGCTTAACAAGGATACTGTCTCTTACATCGACAATCTC
>NZ_JBHIRE010000471.1:0-285 GCF_042196885.1 Bartonella sp. AA86SXKL
TAAGTTATCTTGTCAATGATGAAGTCTTAGTTAAACTTGAGGAAAGTTTTATATCAGTTTCTCCCCGTGATCAATCAAAAGATGCGCGTTCCAAATGGGGTATGTCGCGTTCAATGATTGAGAATATTTTTTGTGGTGTCAAGGATGGTTTTGAAAAAAGGTTGGAGATCAACGGTGTTGGTTATCGTGCTGCTTTGCAGGGTAAGGATATTCAGTTATCGTTAGGTTTTTCGCACGATGTGATTTATAAAGTGCCGTCGGGTGTGACTGTGAGCATCCCTAAGC
>NZ_JBHIRE010000471.1:360-614 GCF_042196885.1 Bartonella sp. AA86SXKL
GCAACAGAAATTCGAGAATATCGTAGGCCTGAACCTTATAAAGGCAAAGGTATTAAACATGCAGATGAGCGTATCTTTCGTAAAGAAGGCAAAAAGAAATAAGGGTTTTGCATCATGGTTTCATCTAAGGACATTATTCAGCGTCGTGCAAGGCGTGTTCGTCGTAGAATTAAAATGGTTTCTGGTAATCGTCTGCGGCTTAGTATTTATCGTTCAAATCAAAATATCTATGCTCAAATTATCGATGATTTGCG
>NZ_JBHIRE010000472.1:0-267 GCF_042196885.1 Bartonella sp. AA86SXKL
CAGCTCTCTTTCAAAAGCGTGTTGCTGAAGAACAAAAAAACAGCCAAACACTCTCATCTTAAAAATTTATTTTTTATCAAAAAGGCCTTGAAATATCAGGGGCCTTTATTTTTTATAACTTTTCTGCATGGTAAGCGGCTAGGGTTGCGATATTGACAACATCCGTATCACTGCCACTAAATGGTACAATTTGAACAGATCTTTCCAGTCCAATCAAAATAGGACCAATAATGGTTGCTTCACCAAGCTCTTGCAACATTTTACTTG
>NZ_JBHIRE010000472.1:315-614 GCF_042196885.1 Bartonella sp. AA86SXKL
GTTAATCCCATAAATGGATATTGCTGCATCAATTTCACATTAAGCGCTACATCAGCACTTATTTCTCCATCAAATTCAAAATCAGCCCTGCGTTCACGCAAAATATTAACGGCATCTTGAATATGGCGCGTAACCTGTCCTTTCATATAACCAAAAGTAGAAAATGCCACAAATGCCACCCGTGGTTGATACCCCAATCCACGAACAAAAGAAGCTGTCTGTTCGGCTATATGCGCAAATTCTTCGGCGTTAGGATTCTCATAAACAGCTGTATCGGCAATAAACACAGTTCGTCCACG
>NZ_JBHIRE010000473.1:0-278 GCF_042196885.1 Bartonella sp. AA86SXKL
ATTGATTTTGCAATGACTGATAATGTTATTGTACGTGCAGAATATCGTTATTCAGATTATGGTAAGAAGAAGTTCGCAGATGAAAAAATTGAAATGCGCTACAAAACAAATGATTTTCGTGTTGGTGTAGCGTACAAGTTTTGATTTTTTGTAAGCTTAAATTTTTAAAAAGTCTCATTTTCGAATGGGACTTTTCTTTTTTCAAGTATGAGCCATAAAGTATTCTTTTTGAAGAGAGATGTTCTCTTATGTGCAGTACTTTTTGTAGGATCTGCTTT
>NZ_JBHIRE010000473.1:340-614 GCF_042196885.1 Bartonella sp. AA86SXKL
GATAAAGTTACGAGCTTTCAGGGTTAAAGAGAGTTCAGCTTTTTATTGTTCTCTTTATATTCCATCCCATAAAATAGTTAAAATATGATTTTAAATTAATAACTAAGAAAACGAATTTCCGGGTGATTTTGCATCACCGTGTAAAAAGTGCGATAAAGAAAGTCATGAGAAAATTTTCTTTCTTTATTGCATTGAGAGTTTTCAAAATCTTTAAAAAGTATAAAAAATCAGAATGCTGAATATTTCCCAACAGAGAATATTTTGTCTAAAAAAC
>NZ_JBHIRE010000474.1:0-272 GCF_042196885.1 Bartonella sp. AA86SXKL
CCATTATATTCTTATCAGCAGTTAAGATTTATGCGAATTTTTATCTTATCATGATCTTATAAAATAGATTTTTATTGTATTTAGATTTTAGTTTGTTAGGGAAATAAGAATCTCTGTTTTTTCAAGATATTAGGGAAGAGAAAAATTGTCAGCACGATCTTTCTGGTGACCATTTGGCGGAAACCATAATTTTTTGACGAAATTTTGATTTATTTTGTTAAGTAGGCGGGTATTTTGTTGTGCTATGTCATCGCGGCTCATTGGCGGTTGCT
>NZ_JBHIRE010000474.1:340-614 GCF_042196885.1 Bartonella sp. AA86SXKL
TATTTGTGTTTGTGAGATATCTATTTTTATAGGGGGATGAATCAAAATTTAGAATGTTTTTCAATGGCTTTTCTAAATAGAAAGCAAGTTTTTTCTTTCCCTCAAAGGTAAAGTGAATGCCATTATTTGTACGTAATTTGGCTATTTTTCCATGAATATCATAACCGGAAAAAGAAAATCGACCTTGTTCATCAGTAAAACCATTCCAAATATCGAGGAAATATCCTCCTGCTACTTCTGTTTCTTTTCTGTAGAGTTCATTGAAAATTTTCAT
>NZ_JBHIRE010000475.1:0-277 GCF_042196885.1 Bartonella sp. AA86SXKL
TAACAGCTTCACCTCTTACAAGTGAATTACAAATTTCATTCAAAACCAATTCAACCAAAGCTGCCGATTCCGTATGTGACAAGCCCACTTTTCTACAAACTACGCTTGCTAAATCTGCGCGCGTTACTGTCTTACTTGTCATTCTAACCACCTATTCAAATATTAAAAATTACAAAATGATTTATACGTTTTATTCAAATATGGTCAAGCGACTATAATCTACCAACGAATAAGAATTGCACCCCATGTAAACCCTCCTCCCATAGCTTCTAACATG
>NZ_JBHIRE010000475.1:349-614 GCF_042196885.1 Bartonella sp. AA86SXKL
CAATGGCACAGATGCTGCAGACGTATTACCGTGTCGATCAACGGTGATTACCACTTTATCTATAGAAATTCCTAGTTTTTTAGCTGACGCTTCAATAATACGTTTATTGGCCTGATGAGGTACAAACCAATCTAATTGTGAAGAATCCATACCTGCAGCTGCAAAACACTCATCAACTACATCGGTTATCATACCAACTGCATATTTAAAAACTTCTCGTCCTTCCATACGTAAATAGCCAGTTTTTTGCGTTGTTGAAGGACCA
>NZ_JBHIRE010000476.1:0-285 GCF_042196885.1 Bartonella sp. AA86SXKL
ATATTCCAGCGCGTTCTGTGCCCAAATTTTCTGCAGGGAAAAGTCTAAAAGAAGCAGTTAACAAATAATAAATTAAACCGCACTAAAAAAACCCGGTTTATTTATAACCGGGGTTTTCTAGAAGTGTTGTATGCATGCTTTTCATACGAAGTTTTGTAGTATGTTTTGTTTCGACTGTTTCAGTATTTTTTAAAGATTCTTTTAGGGTTTACAGAAAGTACTCTATGGACAAATATATCTTTATTTCAGCATTTTCAAATAAAATATTTAACTGTAAGAGTTAGT
>NZ_JBHIRE010000476.1:348-613 GCF_042196885.1 Bartonella sp. AA86SXKL
CACAAAATAACACCAAACTTCCTCTAAATAGCAGAAAATTATGGCATTGATTAAAAGTCCTGTTAGCAGGTAAGCGTTTGGTATCTATTTGGTTGCATTTACTATTGCAGCATATTTTCTATCATGGCTGATTTAAATGATTGAAGTGTGTTTGAAAATTGTTTTTAAGAATAGTTTTTTGTTGTTATTGAGGGTAAATGACGTCGATCTAAATAGATCGAAGGGCGAAAGATATCATCTGTATCATGAAAATCAAAGACAACAA
>NZ_JBHIRE010000477.1:0-277 GCF_042196885.1 Bartonella sp. AA86SXKL
CTGTTATTGAGTGTCTTTTGGCTCCTTGTTCTTCCATAGCAGCAATTGTTTTTGCTATAATTCCTTTTAAGCTTCCTCGCCAGCCAGCATGTGTGGCGGCGATGACACCTGCTTGTGGATCAGAAAATAGAACTGGACCACAATCTGCTGTAAGAATACCGATTACGAGTCCTGGTGTTGTGGTAACGAGAGCATCAGCTTTAGGAGGCTCATCGATAAAAGCTTGGTCAACTACGACAACTTCACAAGAGGGTATTTGATTAACAGTGACTAAATT
>NZ_JBHIRE010000477.1:351-613 GCF_042196885.1 Bartonella sp. AA86SXKL
TATTCAGGTTGATTATTTGGACTTTGGCCAACATTAAAGCTTTTTGAAACATTGTCTTGACGTGTAAAAAAACCATGTTTTATTCCATGCGTGTGTAAAGCAGAAAGATTTTTTGCAAGAATGGGGTGAACAGAATTCATAAAAGTTCCATAGAGGGATGGTTGTTTTCAAAGTGGGAATAGTGTGAGATGTTTGTATTTGTCAATGTTTCTGATCATCAAATTTCAGGAGGCAAAGGTATATTTTGGTTACTCACATGCAA
>NZ_JBHIRE010000478.1:0-277 GCF_042196885.1 Bartonella sp. AA86SXKL
GATGATTGAACAACAATGTGGACAAGACTTATCTGGTCTTGATGCTGTTGTTGTTGGACGCTCAAATATTGTTGGCAAACCTATGGCCGCCCTCTTAACAGCAGCAAATGCCACTGTAACAATCGCTCATAGTCGTACTCGTGATCTTGATGACGTATGTCGTAGCGCTGATATCTTAGTAACAGCTATAGGTCGCCCACAAATGATTAAAAAAGACTGGGTTAAAAATGGGGCCATTATTATTGACGTGGGCATTAACCGCATTGCAGCACCAGAG
>NZ_JBHIRE010000478.1:371-613 GCF_042196885.1 Bartonella sp. AA86SXKL
TGTTCCAGGAGGAGTCGGACCAATGACAATCGCTATGCTGATGGTTAATACGCTCAAAGCTGCGGCTCGATTACATAATCTGCCCATACCAAAATTCTAAGGATTTTATGCACTTTCATTGCATATGCATTACTTTATCTACTTTTCGCTCTTTACTCATGCTATAAGAACAGATGCTCCTTGATCTGCACGATTAACGGAGTGACGAAAAATACGAAAAAGTTCGCGTCCAACGCCATATT
>NZ_JBHIRE010000479.1:0-612 GCF_042196885.1 Bartonella sp. AA86SXKL
ATCACACATCTCTGCTCATAGAAAAACAGATGACAAATGGAATATATTCTTCAAAATATAAAGAAAACTATGCCCCAATGTTCCCGTTAAACACCCTTTGTTCCATCTTGAGAAACAGAAGCGATACGCAAGAGATTGGTAGCACCAGGTGTACCAAGAGGAACACCAGCTGTCACAAGGAAGCGATCTCCCCCTTGGCAAAAGCCTTCTTGAAAAGCAATCGCAGCCGCACGATCAACCATATCCTCCAAATCCCGCGCGTCTTCAGTGACCACACAATGAAGTCCCCAGACCAAAGCCAAACGTCTTGCTGTTTTTACAATAGGCGATAAGGCAATAATGGGCCTGTTTGGACGCTCCCGTGATGTGCGCACACCCGTTGTGCCTGAAGCAGTATAAGCAACGATAGCTGTCAATTGCAGTGTTTCGGCGATCTGACGCGCAGCGAGAGAAATCGCATCGGTCCCCGTTGATTCTGGAGCAGGATGCTGTGCGCCAACCTGAACCGCATAAGTCTGATCTTGTTTGATTTGTTAGGCGATTCGATCCACCATCATAGCACGACTTCTTCAAGATAAAGATCAGCAGACAACATGACAGCACCACCCACTA
>NZ_JBHIRE010000480.1:0-321 GCF_042196885.1 Bartonella sp. AA86SXKL
TTTGTTTTTTTTCATTGCGTGCTATCGCTGATAATTCTAGCCCAGCGAATGATGCAAATCTTCTTGTTTTATCTCTCAAAGATGGTGATGTGATTATTCGTTTGCTTCCTGATTTAGCACCCAAACATGTTGCACAAATCAAAAAACTAACAGAAGAGGGAGCTTATAATAATGTTGTCTTTCATCGTGTTATTCCTGGCTTTATGGCACAAACTGGTGATGTAAAGTTTGGAAAAAAAGGTGGTATAGATTTCGATCTGAAACGCGTTGGTATGGGAGGTTCGAATTATCCCAATATACCGGCTGAGTTTTCAAAACAAC
>NZ_JBHIRE010000480.1:336-612 GCF_042196885.1 Bartonella sp. AA86SXKL
GCGGTACTGTTGGGATGGCACGTTCACAAGATCCAGATTCCGCGAATTCTCAATTTTTCATTTGTTTTGACGATGCTCCTTTTTTAAATGGCCAGTATACGGTTATTGGGGAAGTCATAAAGGGGATGGATGTTGTTGATAAAATTAAAAAAGGGACTGCAAGTAATAATGGATCTGTAACAAATCCTGATGTTATTCATGCTGCTACCTTACAAATCGAGAGATAAACCAAAGGAGTTTTCCATATGGCTGAGAATAAAAATCTAGAGAATACTT
>NZ_JBHIRE010000481.1:0-273 GCF_042196885.1 Bartonella sp. AA86SXKL
CGGTGATTCATTGGTGACCATAATTACAAAAATGTTGCAGTATCAGATCCAACGGGTTGTGTAACATTATAATGCAGATTTCCATCGCCCATGTGTCCAAAACAAACCACCCGTGCACCTGGAGCAATATCTTCAACAATAAGAGCTGCCTCAGAAATAAAGTCAGGAATGGAAGCAAGAGGCACAGCAATGTCGTGCTTAATAGATCCTCCCGCTAATTTTTGTGCATATGATATACTTTCACGCAATTTCCAAAAAAAATCTTGTTGCTTT
>NZ_JBHIRE010000481.1:331-609 GCF_042196885.1 Bartonella sp. AA86SXKL
CCTTTAAAGACTGTTCCAAAATAGTACTTAGAACCGATAATGCCTCATCATTACCCTGCAATGATGAAATATTAAGTAACACATACCATTCATGCTCATGTTCAAAAAGATGCCTCTCGCACATCTTATACTTCAAAGCCATTTGCAAGCTCAGTTTTCCCATAAGCTCAAAACCAGTCAACATTCCTCCCCCCTGGCATTGCGCAAGAGATAAAAACTCAAGAGCCTTACCTGGACTGTGTAAGCCGACAAAAGCAACAGCTTTTCCTTTGATCTTT
>NZ_JBHIRE010000482.1:0-250 GCF_042196885.1 Bartonella sp. AA86SXKL
TCTTATTTCAATTTCTCTTATCATGAATCAAAAAGACGTTTGCTTGTACGTTTACAAGAGGGATAAATGTATGGATAAAATTGTTTAAAGATGCAAAATATGCTTTTTATGGACTGACTGTATGCAAGAGAAGGACCAACATTTTGAATTGGTAATCATATATTTTATCACATTCAAGCACTAAGAGATTTTAGTGATGTTACAACTGGTCGATCTTAGAGAGTTTTATTGAAAAGGAAAACAAATTTTC
>NZ_JBHIRE010000482.1:305-609 GCF_042196885.1 Bartonella sp. AA86SXKL
AAGGTCTATGATAACACTGCTATAAGGTGGTGAGGTTTTTAGCAAATCATGTATGTATGTCCATGCCAATGTTTATGATTATGCGTTGATTTTAAATTATGTACGTATCTAGATAATGCTGTTATTGACGATAAAGTTTGGTAAGACTGAGATTAAAAAAATAAACCCTATTGGAAAAAATATCCTTGTGAAAGTCTCACAAACGCTCCAGGTGATGCGGAGCGTTTCTTTCTAAAATTTTCTATTAAAACTTTACCAAATTATATTGCAACTTTATTTATGGCTAAAAAATATGAAATCGAAT
>NZ_JBHIRE010000483.1:0-268 GCF_042196885.1 Bartonella sp. AA86SXKL
ATGGCAATCCATAATGCCAATGGGATAACAAGAAAAATAACAGAAGGAACCAATGAGATTGAAAATTGCAAGATTGTTAGAAGCGTTTGTTTACTTGTTGTAAGAAAGTTTATTCGTGCAAGAATTTGCACTGTCCAACTGATACCAATTGCTGCAATCATGACAGCACTGAACAGAATAAGAATGCGTTTCAGGATGTATAACTCAATAATACGCATAGATTGGATAACATCCTTAAAATTTAATTAGAAAGTAGATACTCTATACG
>NZ_JBHIRE010000483.1:316-608 GCF_042196885.1 Bartonella sp. AA86SXKL
CAAAATTTGAAAACCGCCTCTTTACCTTGCGCATTTTCACCAATAAAAAGTATAAAGTAGCTAGTTAATTTCAACATATTTTGCCATACATTATATTCTATTTTCAATTGTATTCTATAGAGAAACTAAAAAACGGACTAAAGAACTTTTATTAACTTAAGAGATGACGATTTGTTTTTTTCTTTTTCTATCTTTAATACACATCAGAAAAAAGCATTTATACACAAATGCGAAAAAAGAATCATTTTATCTCAAAACATTTTCTTTTGTATGAGGGATAGAGAAGTTTCTT
>NZ_JBHIRE010000484.1:0-608 GCF_042196885.1 Bartonella sp. AA86SXKL
TTTGGCTCTCAAAATCCAATTTGATAAACAGCGTGAAGGGTAAAAACAGACATAAAACAAAGGAGGATCACCTCTTCCTTTCTCATTCCCCCTTTTCCCAATGAGGATAAAAGGGACTTCAAATGACATCCAGAGACAACCCTCTCCCATAAAGCCGCCAGAGGAGCAATCCAACAATCCTCAGCTTTCTTGCAAGGCTGTCCTTTTACAACCATTGGTTCATTTTTTTCAGATTTTGATCAATGGTCCTTTATTTTTTCAGTTCTTCATTCCTCCAGTATAAGAAACCACTCTCATTATTTTGCAGACATAAGTAAATTTTTGCAGGCTTATTTTTCTTGTCAAAATTCCGTTTCGACAAATAAAAAAACCTTTTTATAAGAATACTATACTCTCGGACCTTTAGCACTCTAAGTTCTTCTTTTATAAGATAATTTGAATATATCGAAGAAATAAATAACTTAAGAAAGAATAAATAAAACAACAATCATTATAATAAATTGCTCTCTATAAAATTTTTTATTACATTTATACTCTACAACACTAGCATCTAAGATGAAGCGCACTTCATAAAGCGTATCAAAACACAATCAAAAAATGATTAGACA
>NZ_JBHIRE010000485.1:0-607 GCF_042196885.1 Bartonella sp. AA86SXKL
ACAATTGTTGAAAAAAGCAGGTTTAAATTTTTTTGTTGAAGGAGCTACTTTTGATGAAAGAGAGATAGAAAAAACAGCAAAAGAAAAAACATCTAAAGAACTTAGCTGTTTTCTTGCAAGTGCAAAAGCAAAAAATGTTTCTGAGCGTTTTCCTGAGGCCTTAGTTATTGGGTGTGATCAAATACTTGATTTAGAAGGTCAAGTCTTTCATAAAGTTAAAAGTATAGAAGAAGCACATCAACGTTTGTGCATTTTGTCAGGAAAGATTCATTCTCTTCATAGTGCAGTAGCTTTATTTCAGAATGGCCAAGAAATTTGGGTTGAAGCTTTTAGTGCTCATATGTCAGTACGTCCTCTGTCATCAGAATTCATTGAGCGTTATCTTGCTCGTGTAGAGACGGATATTTTAAACAGTGTGGGCGTGTATCAAATTGAAGGAGAAGGTATCCACCTTTTTGAAAAAATTGAAGGAGATTTTTTTACTATTATTGGGTTACCTTTATTACCTTTATTAATAAAGTTGCGTCACTTTGAGGTCATTGATGGTTAATTTAACAATAAAGCGCGAAAAAAAAAATTTTCCACGTGCGTTTGTTGTTGGTACTCC
>NZ_JBHIRE010000486.1:0-606 GCF_042196885.1 Bartonella sp. AA86SXKL
ATGTTTGTATTTAGTTTGATAGGTGCATATTTTGCTGATTATTCTAGCCAATATATATGGTATATATCTGCATTTTTAATGTTGATGACAACAATATTTAGCTTGTTTTTTTGGATGATCTAAAAGGAGAGAAAGAAGAAAAAAGTGCCTTCTTTTATTTCTGACGCAAGAGAAATGTTCTCTATTTTTGTTAAGATTCTTTATATATCTCTGTTTTTAACTTTCAGTTATTTTTTTCAATATATTTTCACAGTATTGGCAGTGGATATTTAAAGATTATAATCTCAATGTAACGTATTTTCAGCTTGGTGTTATCTTTTCTCTTATATTGTTCTCTCAACTACTGGCTAGTTTTCTATTTACAAAATTGACTGAGAGAATGAATTTTGTTTTACTGCTGTTTCTTTCAGCTTCTATGATTTTGACAGTTGCTTTCTTTCAACCAAGAAAAGAAATTGCTGTTATTTTAGTCTGTATGATTTTTTACTTAATTAAGTATACTTATCTTTGTGTAGAAGTTGTTCTGCACGAGTGTATTAGCGATAATCTCAGAGAAACATACGAATCTTTTTTGTCAACTGTTGGAAGGCTCAGCCTCTTGGTATT
>NZ_JBHIRE010000487.1:0-605 GCF_042196885.1 Bartonella sp. AA86SXKL
AGCAGATCCAAATGCTGTAAGACACACCACACAGCTCTCACTTCTCTCTGCTCAGAAGCATTGAAATGCATTCAAGAGAAAATAAACCAAAGATACATTTTTCTTAAAATCAAGCGTTTGCCATTAAATTTAGTGCACAACATATTTTTAATTTTTCAATGCACCTTTTATACCAAAGCTCTTGCAACAATTGAAATCTAAAAGAGTTTCAATTTTCACACTTTGATAGCATAAACAACAGCCACATTGACGGGGCGCGTTTCATCCCCACCTGTTTTTTCCAAAAAGACCTGATGTTCATGTTCTCCTTCAAATTCTGTTAAAGAATTTTGGGAATCGTATCCATAGGCATAAGCTTTCCACTCATCCAAATTGCGCTGTACAACTACGCTTTTAAACCCTTTAAAACTATGCTTGTGTTTGCCGACGGAGTTTGTTTTTCCTTCATGGGTATGGGCTTTAAAAGACTCTTCTTGCCTACTTCCCAAGAAGCGTCCTTTATCAATTTCTTTCCCACTATCCAGCCCCCGCAAAAACATTCCACGCAGATCTGGCACATTAAATGTGGTTTGCCCATCACCTTTTCCCCATATTTCACCAAGAAC
>NZ_JBHIRE010000488.1:0-316 GCF_042196885.1 Bartonella sp. AA86SXKL
GTAAGTCGTTTAAGCTGCTCACGGACTGTTCCAAGAATATCCAGTGAAGAATTTCATAAAATTGTCGCTCTGATGCTCAAACATTTACCAAGGCCCTTAACTTTTTAAAAGAATAAGCATATATATATACCCGCATACACGGCATCAAAAATGGTGGCCGCTTTCCCGCAAGGGAAGATAGGAACGAAGGAGTAGGCAACTGCTCCTTTCGTCATTTTTACTGTTCTTTTAAGAAGTTTTTTAGCTACGCCTTACAAGCTCTTCAAAGATGTCTTTGGTCTTTATTCTCTATTCTTTTTTGAAATCTCTATAAATT
>NZ_JBHIRE010000488.1:326-604 GCF_042196885.1 Bartonella sp. AA86SXKL
AAAGAATACGATATCGATACTCTCAATCCGATGAAATTTTTTGAATGAAAATGACCGTAATGTACATTCCCATCATTATTGCACAAAAAGTCACGACACCGTCACATAAGAGATTTTCTACAATAGAAATATCTTTTCAGGTTAAAATACCATTTTCACAATCTCGACAAGAGGGAACTTCTTGATCACGACAACTCTTGCAATGTTCAATTGCTAAAATCTACCAAAAGAGATTCGATCTCACAATCTCCTCATTGACTTCCCTCAATACGAATGAA
>NZ_JBHIRE010000489.1:0-604 GCF_042196885.1 Bartonella sp. AA86SXKL
GATTCAAACGGTCAGTCAGTTGAAAAAGATTCTTATGCAAGATCGTCCGCGGGTTTGGCAATTGGAATATGAACGTGATGGTATGTATATTCGCCAATTTATTCGCTGAGGTTTTTTTTGAATAAAGATCTTTTTATTTCGTCTTTTGATCATCGGGTTTATAAAAAGCAGCCGCTTGCAGAAAGGATGCGTCCTCACTCCCTTAATGATGTAACGGGACAAAGTCATTTGGTAGGAGAGAAAGGTTTGCTTTCACGGATAGTGGCAGCTGGCTCAATTGGTTCGATGATTTTTTGGGGGCCTCCAGGGACAGGAAAAACAACAGTTGCGCGTTTATTAGCACTTGAAACAAATTTCGCTTTTGAACAAGTTTCTGCTATTTTTACTGGGGTTGCTGAGCTTAAGAAGATTTTTGAAAGTGCTCAGGCGCGTTTTATGTCTGGAAGTCAAACAGTTTTGTTTGTCGACGAAATTCATCGCTTTAATCGTGCACAGCAGGATAGTTTTCTTCCCGTTATGGAAGATGGTACTGTTATTCTTATAGGGGCAACAACGGAGAATCCTTCGTTTGAACTTAATGCTGCCCTTCTTTCTCGTGCACGTG
>NZ_JBHIRE010000490.1:0-602 GCF_042196885.1 Bartonella sp. AA86SXKL
ACAAAAATATTTTGGTACAGATGGAATTCGCGGCAAAGCCAATGTTTTTCCCATGACACCAGATTTTGCTATGAAAGTGGGGATGGCTGTGGGAATTTTGTTTCGGTCACAAAATCAGTCGCGTCGTGTGGTAATTGGTAAAGATACCCGTTTGTCTGGTTATATGGTCGAAAATGCTTAGGTTTCAGGAGTTACCGCTGCTGGAATGGAGGCGTTCTTATTAGGACCGGTGCCAACACCTGCTGTTGCTATGCTTTGTCGCTCATTGCGTGCTGATCTGGGGGTGATGATTTCGGCCTCTCATAATCCCTTCTATGATAATGGTATTAAACTTTTTGGTCCTGATGGCTTTAAGCTTTCAGATGAGATAGAAGAAAAAATTGAACAATTGATCGATACAGATCTTTCAAAATCTTTAGCCAGTTGTGCCGAAATTGGCTATGCAAAACGGGTCGAGGGTGATATTTACCGCTATATCGAATATGCCAAAAGAACTTTGCCGCGCGATGTTCGTTTGGATAATTTGCGTATCGTTGTCGATTGCGCTAATGGTGCTGCTTATAAGGCGGCTCCGCGTGCTTTATGGGAATTGGGAGCTGAGG
>NZ_JBHIRE010000491.1:0-601 GCF_042196885.1 Bartonella sp. AA86SXKL
TTTTGCCCATATGATCAATCATGTAGGTTTTTCGCGAGTATCATACCGCAACCTCACGGGTGCAATCGCAGCGCTGCATTCAGCCTGGAAGATTTAAAAAATGGTGCAAATTTCCACTTACTTTCAATTAATACGTACTGGATGGGTTTTAGCACGTGAAGGCGTTTTGAGTGCTTTGCCTCACGATGATCTTCAAGGATTTCCAGCATTATGCCACCGTATCGCAAGTATGTTAGCGCGGCGTAAAACGAAAAAAAAGCGACGATCTGAAAAACTTTCCTATGCCATCAATAGGCTCGGCCCTTCTTACATAAAACTTGGTCAATTTCTTGCTACCAGACCCGATATTGTAGGACGTGATATTGCGGAAGATTTAGCACAACTACAAGATCGTGTTCAAACATTTTCCTGTACGGCTGCCATTGATCAAATTGAAAGTTCGCTTGGTCGCTCTATCAATGATTTATTCGCAAACTTTTATCCCCCTATTGCAGCCGCTTCTATTGCTCAAGTTCATCCAGCTGAATACTACGATGAAGTAGGCCATAAAAAAAAATGTGCTGTTAAGGTCATTCGCCCTAATATCAGAACGCGTTTTGCA
>NZ_JBHIRE010000492.1:0-231 GCF_042196885.1 Bartonella sp. AA86SXKL
CAGCAAGTTGTTCAGGCTGGTTACATTATCGGTGAACGTGTTTTGCGTCCAGCTATCGTGGGTGTCGCAAAAGGAGGTGCGAAAGATATCTCTGTTGAAAGTGATTCGGATTAAAAAACATCAATAACGATTTCTTCTGACCTCAAAATATGGCAACATATGTAACTTTTCCACTTTCGTGAGGCGTTTTATAAAGAGGCGTTTTATAAAAGAGAGTTCTAAAGGGGGGAA
>NZ_JBHIRE010000492.1:290-601 GCF_042196885.1 Bartonella sp. AA86SXKL
GCATTGCTTGAGGGAGAGGGCGATAACAATAAAACAAAATTGTTTACCTCAAAGGGGGGGAACGAAAAATTACTTCGAGAAGACAGATAGTAAGAAAGATCTTCAGGTTGAATATCGAGCAGCCTAGCAAGAGTGATATGCGGAGTAAATTGTCTTTCATCAGGAGGTAATCTTAGGTGATTGCGAATACACTGCATCTTTTTGTGTAAAAGGTTGAGAGTTTCACAAGGCTCAATACGGACAACAAGAGAATGTGGCGTATTTTCTGAACTAAAAATTTCAAAACTCTTTATGGGTAGGACAAAAGGAGG
>NZ_JBHIRE010000493.1:0-270 GCF_042196885.1 Bartonella sp. AA86SXKL
ATCAGGAAGTTCTTCTACAAATTTCTTCTTTCGCAATAAATGATGAACCCATGCTAACGTGACAAAGACAACGCCAGCAGCACACAAATGCCCCTGTCCAGAAAAATCATCTGGGCGATTAGGATTAACAAGAGCAACAGCTTCTTGATGAACCTCTGACATTTGATGATGATCTAAAACGACAACATCAGCACCTGCAAGCCCCGCTGCTTTTACTGCATCTGGACTGTTCGCACCACAATCAACTGTAATAATCAAATGAGCGCCTTG
>NZ_JBHIRE010000493.1:344-601 GCF_042196885.1 Bartonella sp. AA86SXKL
TCGACACCAAAATAACGCAAAAAGCGCGCTATGAGTGCCGATGAACAAGCACCATCAACATCATAATCACCAAAAACTGCAACTTTCTCTTGCTTCAGAATAGCTTTCACGATGCGCTCTGCTGCGTATTGCATATCCGTAAAACTTTTTGGATCAGGCATAAGTGTGCGCAATGTTGGATTGATAAAAGCAACAGCTTCAGATTCATCCACATCTCTTGCCGAGAGAACACGGGCTAATTGATCTGGAAAACCAAA
>NZ_JBHIRE010000494.1:0-600 GCF_042196885.1 Bartonella sp. AA86SXKL
GCTTTCCGGTTTTATAGGCGGTTTTTATACAGGTGCCAATCTCGAATTTGACAATGGTTTAATATTAGGAGTTGATACAGATATACTTTTTTTTGGACAAAAGGATACAAAAACTATTGTTCATGACGAAACTGTAGAGAGTAGTGCGGAAGAGGGAGGGAGTGAGCCTAAGCAGGTTAGTTTTAAGTTAGGTCACTTAAGCGAAGTTTCTAAGCCGGTTGTAAGAAATCAACAAGAAGTAGAAGGAAATCATCTTACTTTTAGTCATACTTTGAAACAAAAATGGACTGGTGCAACACGAGCGCGTATTGGTTTTTCTGTTGCGCGTATGATGCCTTATATCTCTGGGGGTGTTGCTTATGGGAAATTTCAAGATATTTTGTCCACCTCAATTACTGGAGAAGATCCCTTTTCTGCTACATCAGATGAAACAAAGACAATGATTGGTTACACTGTTGGTGGTGGTGTTGACTTTGCAATGACAAATAATTTTATTGTTCGTGCGGAATATCGTTACTCAGATTTTGGTAAAAAGAAATTCGAAGATACGATTGAGCTTGATTATAAGACGAATGATTTCCGTGTTGGAATAGCTTACAA
>NZ_JBHIRE010000495.1:0-600 GCF_042196885.1 Bartonella sp. AA86SXKL
CGACGAGAAGAATATGAGCGACGAACAGGAAAATTATCAATATTGAACTGTTTTTTTAAGCGCTTTCTTTTCTGCGAAAAGAGAAAGTATGATTTCATCACCGCACACCTTTTCGAACAACGCCATTCGCCTGAGAAGTACGATTATTTGCTAAAATATCTTTCCCTTCCTCCAAAAGATTTTGTTTAATCACTTCTTCAATTTGATCATGTACACGTACTGGAATACTCTCAAACTCTACAACTTGGCGAGGCTGGATACTCTCTAAACCAAGCTCCTTTTGATAACGTTTTGCAAGTTTTTGCATGCGTGAAGGCTCTATCATTACAGCCCACTCAGCATGAAGCAGACTCACCGTATTTTTTTCTGCAGCAATTTTTTGTTCAAGACGACGAACTTCACTCATTCGTTTTTGGACATCATATTTGACTTTATAAGTAAGACCTGCCATACAAATCATAATCATGACTAAAATCATATCAAATGTACGAAAAACTGTCATTTCTTGCCACCTTCAAAACTGGCAATCTTTGCTAACCCAAACAATTTCATATCTGCAAAAAGACACTCAGCCTCAGTACGTACACCAATACGCAACCT
>NZ_JBHIRE010000496.1:0-600 GCF_042196885.1 Bartonella sp. AA86SXKL
ATTGATTTGCACTAGGAGCAGCGAGAGGTCGACCAAAACATTTTACAACTTCCGCAAAAAAACTATCTGGAAAACGAACCGCCAATGTATTCAGACCAGAAGTGGTTAAAGGATGGATATTATGCTGTGCCTTTAAAGGGAGAACGAATGTCAAAGGCCCTGGCCAAAATACTTCCATTAAATGACGTGAAAGAAAATCAATTTCAACATAGCGTTCCGCCATAAAAATACTGCTTACATGAGCAATAAGAGGATTAAATTTCGGCCGCCTCTTTGTCAAAAAAATAGAAGCGATAGCATTTCCATTGGTTGCATCACCAGCCAATCCGTAGACAGTTTCTGTCGGTAGTGCCACTAATCTTCCCTGTTCAAGGAGCGCAACAGCTTCTTTTACCGAAGCACTATTGAAAGGCAGAATCGTCATGACATATAATCTCTGTAGCGCTTTTTAAGCGGTGCAAAACTATAACGATGTAGCCCCACAACCGGTCCATATTTTTCAAGAGCAGCACGGTGCGCTAGCGTTGCATAACCTACATGCTTCTCTAAACCATAGCCTTTATAAACCTGCCCCGCGCATTCCATCATCTGATCACGCGT
>NZ_JBHIRE010000497.1:0-247 GCF_042196885.1 Bartonella sp. AA86SXKL
ATTGCAGTCGTCCTTCTAAAAAAAAGCATGCAACAACCATTGGCACAGCAACAATTCGTGCATAAGTTAAAATATTTGGAAAAGAAAAAGTATGATTTTTCATAAAATTATTTTCAATTTTTTTTGAAATTACAATATACTTTATAAACGTAATAAGGCAAAGATTATGCAACAAGCCTATTTTTCATTAAAATGGTTATAAATTTTTTGTGCAATTGTGGTAGAAATTCCTATAAATTTTGTTATA
>NZ_JBHIRE010000497.1:268-599 GCF_042196885.1 Bartonella sp. AA86SXKL
TAGTGAAGCGCTTGCAATGGCTTTAGCACTTCCAAAATGATGAAGCAATGCACGCTTTCTTGTCGGACCGATATTTTCGATTTCATCAAGCGGATTTTTCAATGTTTCTTTTTTTCGTTTTGCTCTGTGAGTCCCAATTGCAAAACGATGTGCTTCATCACGTAGACGTTGCAAAAAATACAAAATAGGGTCACACGGGGGAAGCGTAAAAGGTGTTTTTCCTTTTATAAAAAAACGTTCACGTCCCGCTCTACGGTCAGCGCCTTTCGCTATTCCTACTACTGTCATGAAATTATCTAATCCTAATTCAGATAATATTGTATGCACACTG
>NZ_JBHIRE010000498.1:0-599 GCF_042196885.1 Bartonella sp. AA86SXKL
CTGAAAAGCTTTAAGTGCTTTTCGAGAGGCTGTACCGATTATGCCATCCATTTCTCCTTTATAATAGCCAAGTGCTGCTAAGCGAGATTGCAGTTCTTTGCGTTCGTAAAAAGTAAGAGGCGGAAATGGTCGCTGCCAATCTTGAACCAATCCAGAATGTCCAGCAATGCGGTTAGCAAGAAGTGCAACAGCGAAAGCGTAGCGATCTGCATTATTATAACGTTTAAGAACAAAGAAATTTTTTGTTACTAAAAATATAGGTCCTTCTGGCCCATCTGGGTATTTCAATATTGCTTGTTCAGATAATGAAGGCAAATGTTTTCCATTCGCCTGTTTTACACCTAGCTTTGCCCATTGTTCAAATGAATGCCAATCCTCGGGAAGATTTTTTCCTTGCGGCAATTTAACTTCCACTCCCCAAGGAAGTTTAGACTGCCAACCATTCATGTAGAGAAGATTAGCAGCGGTTGCGAGGGCATCTGGAACAGAAGTCCAAATATCACGTCGTCCATCCCCATCCATGTCAATGGCATAAGCGAGATAACTGCTTGGAATAAATTGTGTATGTCCCATTGCACCAGCCCAAGAGCCAGTAAGTT
>NZ_JBHIRE010000499.1:0-240 GCF_042196885.1 Bartonella sp. AA86SXKL
ACTATTCTTCCGCAAAACAGCAATAAACTATAAAAGAAAAATCAAGATCTCTATTTTCAAACAAAAAAGACATCAACTGAATGGTTTTAAACTTTCATCGATACATATCGAACAAACATCCTGTAATAACTTCAGTAAGGTCATCCAGCCAAATACTCTTACTTGATATAACATAAACCGCTTAAGAGATTGGCTTTCAAAAATAACAAAATTTACCAATAAAATAAGGAGATTAATCAG
>NZ_JBHIRE010000499.1:321-598 GCF_042196885.1 Bartonella sp. AA86SXKL
ATAAAAAATGAGATAATCCCCCAAAATGCTGAAAAGAAATTTTTTGCTTAACTTTCACAAAAGTTAAGTCCTCCTTCTCTTCAATAGTGCAGATCATAAGCATATCGATTATTTCAGTAGCTCTATTTTCCCATGGAGCGATACTAAACATTTCCTTTAGAAAGAGCTCTTTCACAATCTTTGCATGAATCTCTACAGTTAAAAAAGAATAAATGCTGTAAAAATATACAAAAACAAATGATTTTTAAATACTTTAAACATAGCTTCTTTTGCTCCT
>NZ_JBHIRE010000500.1:0-597 GCF_042196885.1 Bartonella sp. AA86SXKL
CATTAAACGTGGTGAAATGGTGGCGATTGTGGGAGCTTCCGGTTCAGGAAAATCCACTTTGATGAATATTCTAGGCTGCCTTGATCGACCAACTTTTGGCCGTTATTGTATTTCAGGCAAAGAAACAGCTTCCCTTTCTGCTGATGAATTGTCTGCTTTGCGGCGCAATCATTTTGGATTTATTTTTCAGCGCTATCACTTGTTGAATGAATTAACGGCACTTGGCAATGTTGAAATTCCAGCTGTTTATGCCGGATATGCACCGGAAGTGAGAAGAAAACGTGCAGAGGACCTTTTAACACGCTTAGGTATGAGAGATCGGATCCATCATCGTCCAAATCAGCTTTCAGGTGGTCAGCAACAGCGTGTGTCGATTGCTCGGGCTCTCATGAATAATGCAGAGGTTATTCTTGCTGATGAGCCAACCGGTGCATTAGATAAAAAGAGCGGTCAAGAAGTGTTGCGTATTTTGGATGAGCTTCATCAAGAAGGGCGCACCATTATTATCGTAACGCATGATATGCAGGTGGCTAAAAGAGCAGATCGTATTATCGAAATCAGTGATGGGGAAATTGTTGCTGATAATATATCAAAGGG
>NZ_JBHIRE010000501.1:0-272 GCF_042196885.1 Bartonella sp. AA86SXKL
CAGAAGGAGTTTTAAATCTGTTTCTCCATATTTATTTTTGAGTATTTGGGTACCAGGATAGATATCATTATGGGGAGAAGCGGTGGAGATATTTTTTGCTTTTGCTTTTGGCATTGTTAACTCCTTATCATGTCGCACTGTCCATGAGAGTGTTAAATTCTTCTCATGAAATATTCCCCCTCGCATGTTCTTTTGAGATTTCAAGCTTTGAACGAGGGAAGAGGGATCCCTCAAATTCATGAGTGTTTTTGCTTGTACCAATCCTTATCTTG
>NZ_JBHIRE010000501.1:348-597 GCF_042196885.1 Bartonella sp. AA86SXKL
CTTTTTATTTTTTGTGAAAAATTTTTCTAGGCGATTTTCCTGTAAAAGAGCTTTCTTCAAAAGTTTCTTGAGAGGTATCTTAAGATAGATATGATTGGTACGCATTGTTTGGTGATGAGGAGAGCGCTTCATAAAGAGTGCTGGCATTGGTAAGCCCGTGAAAAACAACACTGCTCAAAGGTCTTTTTTCACCATGTTTTTCTTGTTGGGTCATGTGAAAATTCCTTTTTAAGACGTTTTTATAAAACA
>NZ_JBHIRE010000502.1:0-245 GCF_042196885.1 Bartonella sp. AA86SXKL
CCATGCATGGCTTTTTCCTGAAAAACCACTCTCGTTGTTGGACATAGAGCCACTACCACCTGAAACACCACCGCCACTATTCCCACCAATATAACCGTTATTTCCCTTGCCCCCGCGAGCTGTAAGAACAGACCCCACTAATGTATTGCCACCATTCCCACCATTTCCATATCCGCCTTTTCCTATCGTTATCACGTCATTATCCTGCAATTGGCGGTTTTGAATTTTTAGAGTCACACATTCAC
>NZ_JBHIRE010000502.1:299-596 GCF_042196885.1 Bartonella sp. AA86SXKL
AATTTCAATTTCCGTATCATCTGAGACACCGTCAGGCCAGGGAATATTGCCACTCTGCAGCATGGTAATTTCAACGTATTCTTCTTTACGTTTTTTGATTAAAGAATCTAATAAAGCATCCACTTGCGCCTTGGTATAAACAAGATCACCATCGACTTTTAAAGGTCCTTTAAGCAAGCTTCCCTTTGTGCTTAGGTTGGTGACCACTTCATTATTATGGGTGAGGCTAAACGGAGAATTTCCTAATAGCTCTAAGCCACCACTCATGGTGACTTTGCTGGTAAATTTATTGTAATT
>NZ_JBHIRE010000503.1:0-260 GCF_042196885.1 Bartonella sp. AA86SXKL
CTGCAATAGGAAAATTGGAAACATTATCAGTACCTAGAGAGAGGCAAGATCATAGTATTAATACATTATACAGAATTAACGAGACAACTATTGAATTGGATAATGTATTGCTCAAAGGCAAAAAAAATTCTTACGACGATGAATTAGATGAGTTAATTACTATTGAAAATGGTACATTTATTCGTAAATTTGGTGGCGATTTTGGTGGCGATGATGAGCCGGTGGGTTTTGGTAGTGCTGTATATTCAGCGCTAGATGCA
>NZ_JBHIRE010000503.1:316-596 GCF_042196885.1 Bartonella sp. AA86SXKL
GACTGATTCGAGTGGGGCTATTGTCATGAAAGATGGGCAAATCCGACGTTCTTTTTTAGGTGTTGACGCTTCTGACGCATCGTTTGTTGTTTTAGATAAGGTGGCTATTAATGTGGATGGAATCGGTCTCTATAGTGATGAATCTGGAATAAATATGACTTCTGGATCTCTTGTCTTTCCAGAAGGGGGGATAGGGGGCATATCGACGAATTATGGATCTATCACACTAAAAAATGTTAACGTTCAGATTAAGAAAGTAGGTGATGCAGAAGTAGATTCT
>NZ_JBHIRE010000504.1:0-254 GCF_042196885.1 Bartonella sp. AA86SXKL
CACAACAGAATTGCTTGTAACCATTTCAAAACGACAACAGGAATGGATTTTAACAATTGATTTCTCAACGTAAAAACATCTAACTTTCAGATTTAAAAGCAGCATGTTTGAGAAAAATATTAAGAAGATACAGTACTTTATAATCTGTCTCAGCTTTTATATACTAAATTGGAACGGAGAACTTTCGTATATCGGTTTGTGTTATCTCTAAAACGATAGACAATCTCATTTAGGGAAAACATGAAGTTTTAAAG
>NZ_JBHIRE010000504.1:363-596 GCF_042196885.1 Bartonella sp. AA86SXKL
TTTTTTAAAATAATGGAGATTTTTGATCGCCTCACGCTTTTGTTTATCAGGTTTTTTTTAAGAGAGTCACAACTTTCACATAAAACAAAGCGCCCCAAACAAAATACACTGCATCGCATATTCATCGGCGTGTTTTAAAGGGTCATCTCTCAAAGCACTCCAGTCCATTTTGTGTCAGTGCTCGTGAATGATATAATGGTAAATCCACTGAACACTATCATCTTTTATACTCA
>NZ_JBHIRE010000505.1:0-257 GCF_042196885.1 Bartonella sp. AA86SXKL
GGACCATCAACTTCAGATGGTGGCGAAATTTCTCCCGTAATCCACGTCAGTAAATCACGATCATCAAAAGACATAATATACTCAAGTTCAGAAATCTTTTTAACACTCATTCCACTGATATGAGCATCCACATATCGCCCCAAAATAAGATCCATTTCACGAATACCGCGATGCCATGCACGAAAAATCAATCGGCGACGACGTAAGTCCAATTGATTTTCGTCAACGACAACAATTGTCATAAAAGTCTCCTTGAA
>NZ_JBHIRE010000505.1:333-595 GCF_042196885.1 Bartonella sp. AA86SXKL
TTCAACAATCTTTTGTTCCTTAAGTGTGATACGACGATGCATTTGTTTAGCCAAAGCGTAATTATGTGTTGCAATAAGAGCAGAAAGACCAGCTTGACGAACAAGCGCAGATAAAGCTTGAAAGACATACGCGGAAGTTACAGGATCAAGATTCCCTGTAGGTTCATCAGCTAAAAGAACCGAAGGACCATTTGCTACTGCACGCGCAATAGCAACACGTTGTTGTTCACCACCAGATAATTCAGAGGGACGATGATTAGCG
>NZ_JBHIRE010000506.1:0-249 GCF_042196885.1 Bartonella sp. AA86SXKL
CAGATCAGCAAGGGATATCACGGATAATACCTCAAAAAAAGCATTTAATGCTTTTTGAAGTGCGGTATTTAAGCTACAAAAATCGATCAATGGGCAATTAGATTTTGCATTATCAAAACATTCTGCCATGGAAAAGTTATCTTCTGTTACTTTTACAACATCGGCTACCGAAATCTCTGCTGCAGGTTTGGCCAGTTTAACGCCGCGATTTCGTCCTCGTACTGTTTTTACAAAAGGGGCTTCAAAAAG
>NZ_JBHIRE010000506.1:294-593 GCF_042196885.1 Bartonella sp. AA86SXKL
CAGAAACAGCATATGCTTTGGCAATTTCTGGAATACGACTAAGAGATTCCTGATTATCTGCACAATACATGAGAATCCTGAGGGCATAATTTGTCTGTTTTGTTAACCGCATCTCATCTCCTCTGTAAAATATTACCGAAAGCGTTTTTATTTTAAATATATTTCGGAAAATGTAGAAGTTCTTTATTGGCTATATTTTAAATGTAGCCTTGTCAATTTTTGTCACAAGAGGTTATATGGAGACAATGGGATAAGGTAGTGTAAGCTAATTATGAATACAACATCTATAACGAATCTCC
>NZ_JBHIRE010000507.1:0-272 GCF_042196885.1 Bartonella sp. AA86SXKL
TTGAACATCCCATCTTGAGCCTTTTTTTAGCTTTTTCCAGAATGCAACAAGACGATAATTTTATTCATATGGGAAGAATTTTAAGGCTGAAATAAAAAATTTAAAAATTAATAACAGCATTTTTAGCTCTTCATTCCCTTCACGTTTAGCATCACAGAACAGATAATTTATTATCTTGTCTTGCTAAACTATAGGATAAAATATCCTCCCTATACCACCGCATACTAAACCAACAAAAATCACAAAACCAATAAACGAATTCGATTTGAAGA
>NZ_JBHIRE010000507.1:351-593 GCF_042196885.1 Bartonella sp. AA86SXKL
TTGCCACAAAAAGTCCAAAAAAACTAATGAGAGGGACTTGCGCCAAATAAAACGCTAAACTGACGAATACCAAAAAACCACTATACAAACATACCAGAGCACACTTGGTACCTTTACCAAAGAGAAGCGCTGTGGAAAGTACACCAACGGTAGCATCATCCTCTTTATCTTGATGCGCGTAAATTGTATCATACCCTATCGTCCATAAGATTGATCCCACATACAGTAAGATTGGTGCCCAA
>NZ_JBHIRE010000508.1:0-592 GCF_042196885.1 Bartonella sp. AA86SXKL
TTGCTTGAGGGAACCTCTAAATCATTGCCACGATCATCAAACTCTGCTTCAAATGTATCGGCTTCATTCCCGGCATGATCCGTGATAGTTGCGGTTAAAAGACGCTGGTAAAAAACCTCATGAACAAGCTTATCCCCCACCCTCACCTCAATAAAAGGATGTGAACGCCTTAATCCCATAGCCTTTTCACCACACTATTCTTCTCTTGGCTAACAAATTCAGGCAGAATGACCTTTAAGCCCCGCGGTAAAAACACACCATATTTGGCAATCTCTGGATTGGCTTCCAGTGTGGCTTCTAAATAGCCGTTTAGTCCCCCAACTTGAGAACGGTCCCCTAACACAGCCATGACATGGTGAAAGCAAAGGAGATCGAGGCTCATATCCTCTAGCTCTACAACAACATGTTTTTCTGGTATCTTCATAGAGTTTGTCCCTCTTGGTAATACCCCATTTGATATTGTCTCTCTTGGTATTGTCCTTGTGGTTTTCCGCCATTAAAAAAGGGCAAGAGCGTAATGGAATAGCGGATGCGCTGGGATTGACCAGAGCGACTGATATAGTCGTGGTCTTTTGTGATACTGGTGATTACT
>NZ_JBHIRE010000509.1:0-292 GCF_042196885.1 Bartonella sp. AA86SXKL
ATGTACATGCTCTCGTACGGGATCAGAAGGGTGCAAAAATGTCAAAGTCTAAGGGGAACATTATTGATCCTTTAGAGCTCATTGATCAATATAGTGCGGATTCACTCCGTTTTACTTTGGCTATTATGGCGGCACAAGGGCGTGATGTAAAACTTGATCCATCCCGTATTGCAGGTTATCGTAATTTTGCTACGAAATTGTGGAATGCTACTCGGTTTGCACAGATGAACGGTGTTAAGCATGACCCAGACTTTAAGCCGGAAAAAGCAAAACTTGCGCTTAATCGGTGGAT
>NZ_JBHIRE010000509.1:344-592 GCF_042196885.1 Bartonella sp. AA86SXKL
CAGTGACAACTGGAATTGAAAACTATAAATTTAATGAGTCAGCTAGTGCGCTTTACCGCTTCATTTGGAATACATTATGTGATTGGTACCTGGAACTTCTCAAACCTATCTTTCAAGGCTCCAATGAAGATGCTAAAAACGAAGTGCAGGCGTGTACGGCTTGGGTTTTGGATGAAGTCTATAAACTTCTTCATCCTTTTATGCCTCATATGACGGAGGAATTATGGTCTCTCACTGAAACACTAGGC
>NZ_JBHIRE010000510.1:0-302 GCF_042196885.1 Bartonella sp. AA86SXKL
AGTTTGGATTGCTCATTTTTTTCCTGTTTTATCAAATTGGAGAGGATTGTTAGAACTGAGCATACTAATTATTTTTAATTTAGGTTTAGCTTTACTTATGGCTTTTTTAATTGCTCCAATTACAGCTATGATTGGAAGCTTTTTTATTGATTCTGCTGCTGAAATTATTGAAAAAGAAGATTATCCAAATGAGCCTACTGGAAAAGCTATGTCATTTGGATACTCTTTTATTCTTGCTTTAAAATTTGTTATTTTAAGTTTTTTCGGAAATGGAATTGCTTTTTTCTTGTTCTTTATACCGA
>NZ_JBHIRE010000510.1:336-592 GCF_042196885.1 Bartonella sp. AA86SXKL
TGCCTTTTATATTATTAATGGCTACTTGCTTGGCTGTGAATACTTTATGTTTGCTGCATACCGGTTCCGATCCGAACGAGAAGCGCGTGCTTTTTTACATGTTCACTCCATGACAATTTTTGGCGCAGGATTGTTGATCGCGTTTTTTGTTTCGATCCCGCTTCTTAATTTAGCAACACCACTTTGCGCAGCAGCCCTTATGACACACTTACATAAAATGCTTTCCCAAAAGATATCATATGCATCACACTCAGTA
>NZ_JBHIRE010000511.1:0-235 GCF_042196885.1 Bartonella sp. AA86SXKL
AGGTGTGAGGGCTTGTTGGGGGCAAGGTTTTTTTGGATGCTGGCGTGATAGGGGTGATCGATGTTCCTGCCCATCATGATGCCCTTGCAAAGGTTCTGGTTTGTTTTGAGAAAGGATGTGTGCTTTTATCAGGTTTTTTCGCAGGATTGAGCACTGTTACGTTTGGAAAAAGCTATGGTTTTGTTTCTCTGTACTTTGCAATCAAGTCGCGGTGATCTGTTATGTATTGCCAAAG
>NZ_JBHIRE010000511.1:341-592 GCF_042196885.1 Bartonella sp. AA86SXKL
TGTTTTGAGGGGTGGGCGGTATTTTGTATATTTTCTCTCAGTCGCTCAGAGTGCTGAGAAAAGCTTGCGGATAAGGAGCACTTTGTGCTCATCAAGAGGAGCGCTGATGAGGTGTGAGGAGGTTTTTGGAAAAGAGCTTCTCGAGGAGGATCTGTTCTGGGGGCATTGGGGAGGTGTGAGGGCTGTTTGAGGCGGGATGCTCTGAAAGAAAGGTTCTAGGATGTTATTCTTAAAAAGGTGGTGGAGTGATA
>NZ_JBHIRE010000512.1:0-591 GCF_042196885.1 Bartonella sp. AA86SXKL
GAGCTTATTCACTCTCCTCAGAAAAATAAAGGTTGTTTCATGCAGGTTACCGAGATGCTTAATGAAGGACTGAAGCGCGAAATTAAGATCGTGGTTCCAGCGCGAGATTTAGAAGAAAAATTAAATGAACGGTTAGATGATACCAAAGGTAAGATTAAGCTTAATGGTTTTCGTCCTGGCAAGGTTCCTGCTGGATACCTACGAAAAATGTACGGTAAGTCTTTTATGGCGGAAATTCTCAATGAGATTGTCAGCGATGCGTCTCGTTCTATTTTAGCTGAGCGTGGTGAGCGTTCGGCTATGCAGCCAAAAATTGATGTAGAAGAAGATAAAAAGATTCTAGATGGCAAAGCCGATTTTATTTTTAGTTTAAAATATGAAGTTTTGCCAAAATTTGAAATTAAAGATTTTGAGCATATTGAAATTACCCGCGAAATTGCATCTATCCCTGAACAAGAGATTGATGAACAAGTAAAGCGTGTCCTTTCTTCTACGCGAAATTATTCACTAAAAGTTGGTGTTTCTGAAGAAGGAGATCGTGTTACAATAGATTATCTTGGCAAGCTTGAGGGAGTTCCCTTTGAGGGGGGA
>NZ_JBHIRE010000513.1:0-590 GCF_042196885.1 Bartonella sp. AA86SXKL
CCATCTTTGTCCCATTTGTGGTCAGATGGCACAACAAAACGCCTATCCTTTCTGTTCAACACGATGCCGGGCGATTGATCTGAACCGATGGCTTTCGGGCTCTTATATCTTGCCACCCCTGCCACAAAAA
This sequence comes from Bartonella sp. AA86SXKL, assembly GCF_042196885.1. Lineage (NCBI taxonomy): Bacteria > Pseudomonadati > Pseudomonadota > Alphaproteobacteria > Hyphomicrobiales > Bartonellaceae > Bartonella > Bartonella sp. AA86SXKL. The sequence continues at coordinate 131 of NZ_JBHIRE010000513.1, forward strand.
GCTGATGAAGAAGAGTAAAAAGGCTGCCTAGTCTTGAGAAGCGTTGGAAGTCCGGCTTTGGGTTGAACAGGGCAGGTATTTGAAGTTGAGCAGGGCTGGGCGTTTGAGCTTGGGAAATTGGCATTTAGGTTGAAGAATGACCGGGCATTGAAGCTGGGGAAGCTGGTATTGGATGCCAAGGACGACGTTGATTGTGTGAATGATAGGGTGGAGGTTGCGTGCTTGAGACCCGGATCGTTTAAGTGTTTGGAGTTGAAGAGAAGCTTCGTGTTCGCAATAAAACTTGTGAAGAAGAGTAAAAAGGCTGCCTAGTTTTGAGAAGCGTTGGATGTCCGGCTTTGGGTTGAACAGGGCAGGTATTTGAAGTTGAGCAGGGCTGGGCGTTTGAGCTGGGGAGGCTGGCATTGAGGTTGGAGAAAGATCGGGCGTTGGAGGCGGGGAAGCAGGTAGAGGCTGCAGA
>NZ_JBHIRE010000514.1:0-589 GCF_042196885.1 Bartonella sp. AA86SXKL
GGGAAATAGAACAAGAGATGCAAAAGATTTTGGCAAAAGCTGCTTAAACCTATGGGGGTGCTCTCTCCTCCCAGCACCCCCACCCTTTCCTAACACTTTCAACACATGCGTGATTCACGCCACGGGTGGATTGTACGCAAATCAAGGAAATAAACCATGGAAAATAAATATGAACTGACTGATGAAACAACTGAGATTGAAGGTAAAACTCTCCACCGCATTCGTGCATTGAGAGATTTTGGGGACGTCAAGAAAGGTGATCTTGGAGGCTATATCGAGAAAGAAGACAACCTATCACATCATGGTAATTGCTGGATTGGAGATTATGCCAAGGTTTATGATGATGCTAAGGTTTACGAAAATGCACATGTTTACGGTTATGCACATGTTCACGACAATTCTCGTATTTATGGCAAAGCAGAAGTTTTCGATGAACCATGCATTTACGGTCATGCAGAAGTTTACGGTGATGCACATATTTGCGGTGAACCGCACGTTTTTGATAATGCAGAAGTTTATGGCAATGCACAAGTTTACGAAGAGCCACACATTTACGATAGGGCGCGTGTTTACGGCAATGCGCAAGTTT
>NZ_JBHIRE010000515.1:0-246 GCF_042196885.1 Bartonella sp. AA86SXKL
AATGAAGTTTTAAAATTGAGTGCATAACATAAAGTGTAACTCTTTCTTATTTTATCAATTTGCGTAAGCTTTAACCCTGTCTCTTAAGTTTGCTGTTTGCCTGTACTGTATATGCGCGTTGGTGTTAAAGCCAAACAAAAAAATAAAAGAATGTCTAGTCAAAAGACTTTAATCAGTGTATAACCACATCAAGTTTTATAATGTTTTCCATAAGAGCATTGTCGAATTTATGATGTTTTTTATAAA
>NZ_JBHIRE010000515.1:328-589 GCF_042196885.1 Bartonella sp. AA86SXKL
CCTAAACGAAAAACCTCTCCATCGAAGCGGGGTATGCGCCGTTCGGCTGATGCCCTTAAAGCGCCGACTTATATCGAGGATAAAAATTCTGGTGAACTGCGTCGTCCTCATCACATCGATTTGAAAACCGGAATGTATCGCGGACGTTCAGTGTTGCCTGCTAAAGATTGAGATTTTTATCTCTCTACCAGAGATGGATTCATTTGATTCAGAGACAAATGAATCTATGCGGTGAATGGGATGTGCGCAGAGGTTTTGTTT
>NZ_JBHIRE010000516.1:0-589 GCF_042196885.1 Bartonella sp. AA86SXKL
CTCACGAAGAAGTACCTGATAGCGTTGCCGAAGCTTATCGTGGAAAGCGCTTGAAATTTGGTCCGAATTATATCATCCCTGTTCCTTTTGATCCGCGTTTGTTTACTGTTGTTTCTATGGCGGTGGCAAAAGCAGCAATGGAAAGCGGTGTAGCACAAAAGCACATTGATGACTTAGAAGCTTATGAACGTGATTTGAATGCGAGACGTGATCCTATTTCCTCTATGATGCGTGGTGTTTACAATCATGTTCGTCAAGCACCGAAACAAATTGTTTTTGCAGAGGGTGAAGAAGAGCAAGTTATGCGGGCTGCTGTTTCCTATGTTCATCAAAAACTAGGGAAAGCAATTTTAATTGGTCGTGAAGAGCAAGTCAAGGAAACAGCTTCTGTTGCTGGTATTGATCTTGAACGTGAAGGTATTTCTGTTATGAATGCCAAACTCTCCTGTCGCACAGATGCTTATACGAATTATCTTTACCAAAAAATGCAACGCCAAGGCTGGTTGTTACGTGATTGTCATCGTCGCATCAATAATGATCGCAATTATTTTGCTGCTTGTATGGTGGCATTGGGGGATGCTGATGCAAT
>NZ_JBHIRE010000517.1:0-239 GCF_042196885.1 Bartonella sp. AA86SXKL
GTATTTTTTGTGGCACTATTATCACAGTTCCCATGTTATTGTGCAGGCAGAATATCATGAAGCTTAATTTTTTTAAGAAAATTTTGCAAAAGATAAACAGGAGTTTAGCTTTAAGATCAATGATTTATGCATGTGTATAACTTGCAAGTTTTCGTATAAAACGAAATGACTAAGAGGTTCCGTTTATAACGGGGCCTCTATTTTTATAACTGTGGTATTTTTACTACAGATTTTCTTTG
>NZ_JBHIRE010000517.1:310-588 GCF_042196885.1 Bartonella sp. AA86SXKL
GACGACTTCTGTTATCGCTTTGATTTCAGCTTCTGCAGCACAAGCTGCTGATGTTATCGTTCCTCATGAAGTAGCGCCAACAGTTATTAGTGCGCCTGCTTTTTCTTGGACAGGTTTCTATATTGGTGGTCAAGTTGGGAATTTTTCGAGTAAGGTTGAAATAACTGATCCGAATAAAAAAGATAAACTTTTCAGTAAAGATGATACACCTAAGCCTTCAGGCTTCATGGGTGGTATTTATGCAGGTTCCAACATGGATCTTGGAAATAATATGATTC
>NZ_JBHIRE010000518.1:0-587 GCF_042196885.1 Bartonella sp. AA86SXKL
TCTAACACTACATATTCTAAGAGTATCAGGAAATATGATCTTAACACTCAAGGGGGTTGGTCTTTCTTATGGATAGGTAGTACCATAAACTGTGGCTCCTTATGCACCAAACCTCACCATACAAAGGGTTCAAAAATACGAATGAAAGCTGGCAATATCCATTATAATTGCGAAAATGATCTCCCAAAGAAAATTGCTCTTTTTCCTTTAGAAGGTGCGCTTTTACTACCAGGCGGTTTTTTATCGCTCAATATTTTTGAACCAGAAGCTCTCGAAATGGTTGAAGACGCTATGGTATCCAACCGTTTGTTAGGCATTATTCAACCACTTTCTTCGGGAACAGACTATTTGCCCATACAGCTTTATAAAATGGGCTGTATAGGTCGCATCACACACTACAACGAAACAGGAAATGGGCAGCTTTTCATTATCTTACAAGGCGTTTGCCGCTTTACCTTAGAACAAGAACTCGTCAACACAAAATCCTATCGGATTGCTCTTATCCGATCAAACATAAAAGACCTACAAGAAGTAGAATTTTCAGAAAGCATTAATCGAGAAAACTTACTCAACATTGTTGAGCAATA
>NZ_JBHIRE010000519.1:0-245 GCF_042196885.1 Bartonella sp. AA86SXKL
ATATCCTTACGCTAACTATCTTTGCCTCTGCTTTCTTGCTTTATTATTTTGCATTATGTTTGTAAGTGGCTTTGGAAAAAATGGATTAATGACTAGGCTTTTTGATATGATAGGAATAAAGATGTCTTTTCTTGAAACATATATACCTATGCAGATGCCTGATATGAGTTTGGCCGTTGTTATTATTCCTCTATGGTGTTTGTTTTTATTTTTAGGCTATAAACTTAAGCGATAGCGGTAGAAAA
>NZ_JBHIRE010000519.1:332-587 GCF_042196885.1 Bartonella sp. AA86SXKL
TGAGGAATATTACCGTACAGCTTACCGAAAGACGAATCGCTGTTATTGGTGCGAATGGTTCTGGAAAAAGTACATTTGTTCGTCTCATCAATGGGCTACAATTACCCTCTCATGGTTTTGTGAGTGTTGATGGGCTTGATACCAAGAACGATGCAAAGGCAATAAAGCATAAAGTAGGATTTGTTTTCCAAAATCCTGATAATCAAATTGTTTTACCATTAGTGGAAGAGGATTTATCTTTTGGTCTCAAAAATC
>NZ_JBHIRE010000520.1:0-269 GCF_042196885.1 Bartonella sp. AA86SXKL
TTATCGGTATGAAAAAAACTTGCTTCACCTTGCCAGGAAGTAAACAAGGGGCACAAGATTTTGTTACCATCGTGATCCCAACTTATGGAGCACCCGATTAAAGGGTGTGTGAAGGCTCCTTCCCAACAGAATATCTTGTTGGGAGAGCGGATCCAAGCCATTGGCTTTAACAGCTTGTCAAAGAACAACCAAGGAGCCTAGAATTTTGCTAGTATCGTGATGCCAATTTATAGAGCATCTGCTTTCAGAGCTGCTTAAAGATTGTTCGA
>NZ_JBHIRE010000520.1:352-584 GCF_042196885.1 Bartonella sp. AA86SXKL
GCTCCAATTTCTGTACACGCGTGATCTGAGCTTCTGGAGTGCTTATTTTAAGAACTGTTTGAAAAGCTTGCGAATTCTTTCTCTCAAAAGAATATGTTTTTTGCGGGAGAGATGCTTAAAACGCCTCACACGCAAAAGGATTATCATTGCCCATGACCGTTTTACCTATTGATCCAAATCATCTCAATCTTACACATTCAGACCATTCTCAAAATTTTGCCTCTATGGTCGC
>NZ_JBHIRE010000521.1:0-584 GCF_042196885.1 Bartonella sp. AA86SXKL
GGTGGACGCCAACTTGATGGTGTCTTATCAACAGTACGTGCGTTGCCAGCAATTGCAGAGGCTGTAAAGAGTGATTTGACTATTTTAGTGGATTCTGGTGTTCGTTCTGGCCTTGATGTTGTACGTATGATAGCACAAGGTGCGGATGCTGTTATGATTGGTCGTGCTTTTGTTTATGCGCTTGCAGCAGCAGGTGAGAAAGGTGTTGCGCACCTCATTGATCTTTTTGCGAATGAAATGCGCGTGGCGATGACATTGACAGGTGTACGCGCGATTAAAGAGATCACACGGGAAAGTTTAGCAAGTCCAGATGTTTTTGAGCAATGAAAAAAATACTCTCAACTGCGTTTAAAGAAAATCTTTCTTATAGAGAGGCATATTTTTTATGTTTTACAGACATATTGACAGCTGATATTAAACCTCAAAAGTCCCCCTATAAAATGATAGAAAGCACCTAATAACGACGATAATAGTAGAGAGGAAAGGTCTAATAATAATGAACACAGAAAAAATATAAACAACACTGCGTACATATTTTATTCACTTTGTTGATAAAGCTCATTCTAAGTATAAAAGGAACAAGC
>NZ_JBHIRE010000522.1:0-583 GCF_042196885.1 Bartonella sp. AA86SXKL
TAACGGTCTTTTCTTTTGTCAACAAAAGAGATTGAATATCGGCAATAGGAAAATAATAGGGTTTAAAGGTGAAACTGTTTTTCCCTTTTGGGGGCGCAAAAATATGCGTTTCGCTTGGAACAACGCTTGTCGAAAAGTCCTCGAGTTCTTCATGACGCAAAGCCGCTAAGCGTTTGCGTTTAAAGCCATTGATATTGGCTTCTCCTTCTTGAATACTAAAGACTTGGCAACCGTTATTGGCTCCCAATGCGCTCACACGGCAGCCACTCACGATATAATGCCCATGGGCGCGGTCGTACGTCGCAATAGCTTGCATGGCGGGTTCAAGCAGTGAGGGCGATTTTTGATCAATCAGAACACCATCTTGTAAAATATAAACCGGAAAGAAAGTGCCATTCTGCGCATCCTCTTTTAGTGCCCAAACAAGCTTTGCTGTTTCGCGTGCCGCTCCAGGCTCTCCTTCTGCTAAGGTGCCAGGGACTTGCCCCAAGAGCTCTGGATCATCTTCGTGTGTTATCCATTTTTTTTGCAGCTTCACACCAATTTCCAAGCGCCCAATCATGGCAACATTGTTGAGTACAGC
>NZ_JBHIRE010000523.1:0-583 GCF_042196885.1 Bartonella sp. AA86SXKL
TTTCTGGTGAGGGAAGAATAGTACGCCCAACAGCAACCACAGTATCAGCGGCCAAGATGACTATTTTCTGCGCTGATACTTTTTCTCCACTGCTTTGATCGCGCCATAGAAAAGTTTCTTGTGCTTTAAGAGCTTTTTCCTTTGCCAAACGTTTTGCAAGATTTGCAGGATGTTCTCTTAATTTTGGTGTTTCATCGATATTGGTTGCATAAACCTGATGGGGATCAAGACCAATTTGTGCTAAGAGAGCCAAGCGACGGGGCGAAGCGGAAGCAAGTATCAATTTCCTCTAAGGAGGTTTCTTCCAAACGAGATTTTTTAAAGAAAGTTTTTCTTATGACTTCCATTTCCACCCCCTCAGAATGATTTTAAACGACTAGCCAATGCGTTTAGCATCCCTGATTTTCTTTTTTGAGAGACCTCTGATATTCTTTACTCCCTCATATAACGCATTTCCAGGACGATTTTTGCTCTTGGAAGCAAGATAAAGGCTTTTAGGAACACTATTGCTGCTTTTAGAAAAAGTAACAACCACAGATGAACTACTTATAGCGATATATAATGCGGCCTTTTGTTAGATCAT
>NZ_JBHIRE010000524.1:0-583 GCF_042196885.1 Bartonella sp. AA86SXKL
TTTAAAGCCTATGCTTTTCAAATCCTCCACTAACCAATCAGCAGCTTTACGACACTCATCCTTATAAGCAAAGTCTGTAGAAATTGATTGAAAACGTAAAAGAGAAAAAAGGCGTTCAAGGCTCTTTTCTATATTCTCATCAAGATGTGTTAGCACTTTATTCAGCATAAAAAAACTTTCAAGCCTTTGTGTAATTATAAATATAAATTTGTGACTTTAAGCTTCTTGGAGGATTTTGCAAGACATCTTATTCATTTTTGACATTGTGAGCAGTAAAAACTTGAACGTCCAGATTGCAAAATACGTACAATAGGGATTCCACAATGCAAACATTCCTTGCCTTCTCGTCCATAAACTGAAAAAGAGTGTTGAAAATAACCAAGAGAGCCATCTGTACGAATATAATCACGTAAAGTAGAACCACCAGAAGAAATCGCCTCAGTAATCACATTACGTATATTCTGAGCTAAGGAAGCTGCTAATTCACGTGCACATTCAGTTTTCAATGCTAACGTAAATGCACCACGCTGTGGAGATAAACGACTACGCCAAAGCGCTTCGCAAACATAAATATTCCCAAGAC
>NZ_JBHIRE010000525.1:0-583 GCF_042196885.1 Bartonella sp. AA86SXKL
CTTTAAGAGTTTTAAGTTGATCGTTTATGTCCTTAATTTTATTTGCAGTTTGTGTTGCAGATTCATAAATAGACTCAGCTGTTTGTGATTTTGCAACGTCTAATTGTTGCTTGTTTTCTAAGGCTTTTTTATAATATTCATCAGCAAGGGGTGCTGTTTGTGCTTTTGCATGAGAGATGCAAAATAAAGATAACAATGTGACTAAGCTATATTTTTTCATTGATTTTCTCTCCTTTGATGAAATATAGGCAGCCATATGTCTGGGTCTGCTCCATATTCGCTGATAATTTGGTTCACCAGTTCAATATTCTTTGTTGTACCGCTTAAGACGGCGATCTCATCATTCATTCCACGTAAGTTAAGTTCTGCAACAACGGAACTTTGTCCCTGTTTGATGAGAAAACGACGGGATTCTCGACTTAATTCTGATTGTATCAGTTCAAATTCTCGCTCAGTCAGTTTGAAATCTTCAACATAATCTTTATAATTTGCTTTTTGTTTTGTAAAAATTATTTGGGTGGGGCATTGCTCAATAATGGTGTGTGCAATTGTTGAATTTAAAGCATCTTTTGGGCTTTGTGTT
>NZ_JBHIRE010000526.1:0-246 GCF_042196885.1 Bartonella sp. AA86SXKL
TGGTCTCATGCAATATCAAAGATGATGAATTATAATTGTAAATTACTCTCTTGCTCTCTTAAGATTGCCCATCAAACAGACTTCTCTCCATTCATCTTCTGTGACGGGTTGTACGGATAAACGGCTGACATTGACCAAGACCATATTTTTTAGTTTTGGATTAGCTTTGATCTGTTTTAATGAAACAGGGATTGGCATATCATATAAAGCACGGATATTTACACATTCCCAACGTGGATCTGCGGT
>NZ_JBHIRE010000526.1:338-583 GCF_042196885.1 Bartonella sp. AA86SXKL
AAAAGCCTTTATCACCACATTTCATTGCACGCATATTATTACGTGCTTGATAGTTGCGTACACCATCCCATTGTTCACCGGCAATACCTTTTTGCTTCTGCATGTCCCATGACCATTTATGGGGTTCAGATTTAAAAAGCCAGTAAGCCATGAGACCTCCTTTTTCATGAGATTATGTCACATTTTATAAAACATAAAAATTTGTATAGCATATCAATAATGATTTTGGATTTTGAATGGAGTAA
>NZ_JBHIRE010000527.1:0-327 GCF_042196885.1 Bartonella sp. AA86SXKL
ACTTAATCTAAAAGTCATATATTTGAGGGGGAATAATAATGCGTGCACTGCAACTATTCAATGAACGCCAACTTGAAATCACCACTATTGCCCCCCCACCACCACCTAACCCCGATGAAGTAACAGTACGTATAAAAGCTGTTGCTCTTAATCATCTTGATGTATGGGGCTGGCGTGGTATGGCCTTTGCTAAAAGAAAAATGCCCCTTGTCATTGGCGCAGAAGCTTCCGGTGAAGTTACTCAGCTGGGAAGTAACGTTAAAAATTTACAACTTGGACAAATTGTCTCAATTTATGGTGCACAAACCTGCGGAATATGCCAAGCTT
>NZ_JBHIRE010000527.1:337-582 GCF_042196885.1 Bartonella sp. AA86SXKL
GTGATAATCTTTGCAATGATGTAAAGGGCGTCTACGGTTTTCATCTTGACGGTTTTGCCCGCGAACTTGTTAATTTGCCAGTACGTCTATTGGTCTCCGCCCCTGCAAAATGTGATGAACTGCAAGCAGCTGTTGCTCCAATCACTTTTGGTACTGTAGAACATATGCTTTTCGATAATGCAAAGCTACAAACAGGCGAAACAATCCTGATACAGGCAGGTGGTTCCGGTATTGGCTCAGCAGCC
>NZ_JBHIRE010000528.1:0-326 GCF_042196885.1 Bartonella sp. AA86SXKL
CACAGTATGAACATACAATTGGTGTAACAAACGAAGGTTGCGAAATATTTACGCAATCTCCTAAAAATATTTTTTATATTTCAAATTCATATGTCTAAATAAATGTAGAAATGTCATGGCTAAAAAGTTAAGTAAAAAGGGAGATATTCAAAGAGATCATTTTGCATTAATCTCAAGTTTCCCACTTAATCAAACACCAGAAACAAAAAGTGAAAAACTTCAGAAAAATTTACTGCTTCATAAGTATTACCAGGGACATCGTGAACGTCTGCGTAGACGTTATTTAAAGTCAAAAGGAAATGCAATTGAAGATTATGAATATCTTG
>NZ_JBHIRE010000528.1:349-582 GCF_042196885.1 Bartonella sp. AA86SXKL
TTATTGCTTTTTCGCACGATACCCAGAGCAAATACAAAACCAATAGCTAAGAGCTTAATAGCACATTTTGGCTCATTAGCCGATGTGTTGGGTGCTGATATTCATAGACTTCAAGAAGTCCAAGGGTGTGGTCCGGCAACTGCACTCGATTTAAAAATTATTTCAGATGTTGCAGGACGTCTTGCCCGTGCGCAATTATTTAAACGCGATATTTTTTCATCATGGGATCAAGT
>NZ_JBHIRE010000529.1:0-581 GCF_042196885.1 Bartonella sp. AA86SXKL
AGAAAGAGCCGATCGGTACACGTATCTTTGGACCAGTTCCCCGCGAACTTCGCGCTAGGAATCATATGAAGATCATCTCGCTCGCTCCTGAAGTGTTATAAGGAGCAAATGTTATGCAGAAGATTCGAAAAGGTGATAAAGTTATTGTTTTATCCGGTAAGGATAAAGGATGTAGTGGTGAAGTGATTAAAGTGAATCCGAAGGAAAATAGAGCTTTTGTTCGTGGTGTGAATATGATTAAACGTCATCAGCGTCAAACACAAAATCAAGAAGCTGGGATTATTTCTAAAGAAGCTCCGATTCATTTATCTAATTTGGCCATTGCTGATCCTAAAGATGGTAAACCTACGCGTGTGGGTTTTCGTGTGAATGCAGATGGTAATAAGGTTCGTTTTGCCAAGCGTTCGGGAGAGTTGATTAATGGCTGAGGAAAAACAAACACCCCGCATGAAAACGCATTATTTTGAAGTGGTTCGTAAAACACTTCAAGAGAAGTTTAATTATAAAAATGTTATGCAAATTCCGCGGGTTGATAAAATTGTGATTAATATGGGAATTGGTGAGGCAACTGCCGATTCCAA
>NZ_JBHIRE010000530.1:0-250 GCF_042196885.1 Bartonella sp. AA86SXKL
TCTTTTTAAAACTTCACATAGGGAATAGTGTACTAAAGCGTTTGAAAAAGGTGTATTTAAACCTGCTTTATATTTGATGAAAGTGTTGATGTTAAGTTATCGAAATTCATGAGAGAGCCAACAGGTCCAACAGCTGCTAATGTTGGAGTGGCATTGATAAAAAGACGGCCAGCTAAATCAGTTAATCTTGCAGGAGTAATAAGCTCTAAGCGTTCAATTGTTTCAGATAGTGGAATTTCTCTGCCATAAA
>NZ_JBHIRE010000530.1:314-581 GCF_042196885.1 Bartonella sp. AA86SXKL
ATTGTGCTCGTGCTCGTTGAAGTTCATTGGTGTGGATATTTTTGCTTACCTTAGAGAGCTCATCGAGAATTACAGGAAGCAGTTCTTTTAGTTTCTCTTGTCCGGTGGCAGCGTGAAGGCCAAAAAGTCCGATATCTGAAAAGCCCCAATGAAAAGCATAAATAGAATAGCATAATCCACGTTTTTCTCTCACTTCTTGAAAGAGTCGTGATGACATACCTCCACCAAGAATGATTGAAAGAATTTGTGCAGCATAAAAATCACGCG
>NZ_JBHIRE010000531.1:0-240 GCF_042196885.1 Bartonella sp. AA86SXKL
CGGTGAGCAATACGTATCTAATTGAGTAGAATCATTAATCGAAGTTTTTTATTTTACAAATATATTGCTAATCTGAAAGAAGAGCGTTTTTGATTCCATTAATTCATCAAATAAAGTCCATCAGAAAACTTTTATCATAATTGTTGGATTATGATGGTGTTATAGTTATGAAAAGAGTTTTCTAATCAAGGTTTGTAAAAACACTTTGATTTTAGACAATTGATTCTGATTAAAGCTCCA
>NZ_JBHIRE010000531.1:347-581 GCF_042196885.1 Bartonella sp. AA86SXKL
CCTGTGTAGAGTTGGCGTGGTCGGCTAATTTTTTGTGCAGGATCCTCAATCATTTCTTTCCCTTGCGCAACCCAGCCGACACTGCGTGCTAATGCAAAAAGAACAGTAAACATTTCTGTTGGAAATCCTAGAGCTTTTAATGTAATGCCAGAATAGAAATCGACATTAGGGTAAAGTTTTTTTTCAATAAAATATTCATCATTTAGAGCAATATTTTCAAGCGTGATAGCAATA
>NZ_JBHIRE010000532.1:0-581 GCF_042196885.1 Bartonella sp. AA86SXKL
AGAAAAGAGCCAGAACACATCATAAAGATAGAAATAAGCATTGAACGTTTACGTCCATAACGGTCAGCAATAAAACCGAAAAGCCATGCTCCAATAGGGCGCATAAGAAAGCCAATAAAAAAAATTCCTGCTGTTTTTAACAGTTGTGTAATGACATCTTCATCTGCAGGAAAGAATTGCGAAGCAAAATAAATCGACGCAAAAGAATAAACATAAAAATCATACCATTCTACCAGGTTACCTGATGCACTGGATATGATAGCCAAAATACGTTTTTTTGTATCATGTGGTGCTAAAATTGTTTCATTTGTCATGAAGTATTCCCCTTTTAGATTTATATTAATTTTTTAGTAAAAATAATTTACAATCTACCCTACAGAATTCAATTGAAGAAGAGTAGTTTTTTAGTAAAACTTTTTGATATAGCTTATTTAAGTTATATTTTATGCGTTTTGCAGTTTTTATTTTTCTAGTAAGATATTCATATAAAACTGTATTTTGATTTTTTATTAAATTTTAAAAAAATAATAAAATGAGCTTGAGCATTCAAATTGAAAGGGCATTGAGAGAGAATGGCTTTT
>NZ_JBHIRE010000533.1:0-580 GCF_042196885.1 Bartonella sp. AA86SXKL
AACTTGGGGATTTTGATAAAGACAGCCAAAGATATGTCTCAAGCCACCCCTATGTGACGGGTCCGCGTTTTTCTTCTGTCAATGCGCAGAGCTGGAGCGCCCATCAAGATGAAGCATTAGCCTTTCGGGTGTTGGCTGCACGCTACAGGCAAACAGAAAAGATGGTTGATTTAGGCACCTTTGATCTTGTGGATTGTTCTGATTTGCAAGTGCGTGCAGCTGTCGAATTGCCTTCAAGCGATTGCTCTGTCATCTTTGAAATTGAACGCAACAACGGCACGATTTACCAACTGCTACCCTTTCAATTGCTAAGCCTTAGCGAATATATCAGTGAAAAGGTCAAGCTTCGCGCCATTCTTAAAGGCACAGAGAAGCTTTCACCGGTGTTATTTGCCCCGGTTCAGTTGATTGCAGGAAAGATTCATAAAACAGCAACTTATATCACGCGGGCTTTTGCCTTTGGGGAAAAGGCAAGGTTAACGAGCTATATCAAAAGCTTTTTGCCAGGTGGTTCTTGCTTAACCCTCGAGATGCAGCTGGATGATGGCGCCTTTACTCCTTTAAAACTCGATGAGACAGA
>NZ_JBHIRE010000534.1:0-580 GCF_042196885.1 Bartonella sp. AA86SXKL
AAACAACATTAGCTCTCCATGCTATTGCTGAGGCACAGAAAAATGGTGGAGTTTGTGCTTTTATTGATGCGGAACCTGCTCTTGATCCTATTTATGCGCGTAAGCTTGGTGTTGATTTAGAAAATTTATTCATTTCTCAACCAGATACGGGTGAACAGGCGTTAGAAATTACAGAAACATTGGTTCGTTCTGGTGCTGTTGATGTGCTCGTTGTTGATTCCGTAGCCGCTTTGACACCGCGTGCGGAAATTGATGGTGAAATGGGAGATGCTTTGCCTGGATTGCAAGCTCGGTTAATGAGCAAAGCTTTGCGGAAACTCACTGCATCGATTTTCCGCTCTAACTGTATGGTCATTTTTATTAATCAAATTCGTATGAAAATTGGGGTGATGTTTGGTTCTCCTGAAACGACAACGGGCGGAAATGCTTTAAAGTTTTATGCTTCTGTTCGTTTGGATATTCGCCGCATTGGCTCTATTAAAGATAGGGATATGATCGTTGGAAATCAGACCCGTGTTAAAGTGGTCAAAAATAAGTTGGCACCTCCATTCAAACAGGTTGAGTTTGATATTATTTATGG
>NZ_JBHIRE010000535.1:0-239 GCF_042196885.1 Bartonella sp. AA86SXKL
CTCAAGTGAACAAGCTTGTGAAAAGGGAAAGATTGAATAATAAATCATATTGGTTCTTTTTTTTTACAATTATTGATTGGTTTTCTATGAACATCTCACATCCAGACACCGTTCTTATCATTGATTTTGGTTCACAAGTTACACAGCTTATCGCGCGGCGGGTGCGAGCAATGGGTATCTATTGTAAAATTGTTCCTTTTCAATTGGCTTTAGAAGGCATCAAGCGGACAAGTCCTAAA
>NZ_JBHIRE010000535.1:323-579 GCF_042196885.1 Bartonella sp. AA86SXKL
TTTTGAAATTGGTGTTCCAGTACTTGGTATTTGTTATGGTGAACAAGTCATGTGTGTTCAACTTGGGGGAAAGGTTGAAGCTGGATATGAGCGTGAATTTGGGCGCGCTTTTTTAGAGGTGCAAGAAGAGAGTGCACTTTTTGATGGTGTGTGGGAAAAAGGCTCGTCTTATCAAGTATGGATGAGTCATGGTGACCGTGTGACGGTTTTACCAGAAGGTTTTCGTGTAATAGGCACCTCAAAGGGCGCTCCCTAT
>NZ_JBHIRE010000536.1:0-578 GCF_042196885.1 Bartonella sp. AA86SXKL
CCAAAATCACGCACCATTGACCGTGCCGCCGGTCCACCGGTAAGCGTGAGTTTCAAGCGCGCTTGTTTGGCGCCTTTGTCGCTGCTTACAAATTTGCGCTCTGTCCAAAGGGGCTCGGATAACTGCTCTGTTTCCTCTAATTTCAAAGGGGTGAAACCATCATCATCCAGTTGCATCTCCAGTGTAAAGGTTGCACCGCCTGGTAAAAATGTTTTGATATAACTGGTTAACCTTGCTTTTTCCCCAAAGGCAAAAGCACGGGTGACATAAGTGGCTGTTTTATGAATCTTCCCCGCAATCAATTGAACAGGCGCAAACAAGACGGGTGAGAGCTTTTCGGTGCCTTTGAGAATAGCGCGGAGCTTTACCTTTTCACTGATATATTCAGTAAGACTGAGTAATTGAAAGGGAAGGAGTTGATAAACCGTGCCATTGTTTCTTTCAATTTCAAAGATGACAGAACAATCGCTTGAAGGCAATTCAATGGCTGCGCGTACTTGCAAATCAGAGCAGTCCACAAGATCAAAAGTGCCAAGATCAATGGTTTTTTCTGTTTGTGTGTAGCGTGCCGCCAGCAC
>NZ_JBHIRE010000537.1:0-578 GCF_042196885.1 Bartonella sp. AA86SXKL
TGATTCGTGGTTTAGATGCAAACCGTGTTCTCACAACAATGGATGGTATTGCTCTTCCATGGTTTGATGATATAGTACGTGGGAGAGGTGGAAATACAACTTTTGATTTTAATGCACTTTCTACATTTGATGTTATTCAAGGATCTGATTCCAGTCTTTATGGATCCGGTGCACTAGGAGGCGTCGTTGCTTTACGTACCCTTAATCCTGAAGACCTTATCACTGAAGAGAAGGATTGGGGGAGTCTTATAAAAGGTGGTTATCATTCTGTTAATAATAGTTGGCGGATAGATCAGGCTTTTGCTGTGCGTGTCCGACAAACATTTTTGCTTTTCCAAGGATCTCTTACGGAAGGGCATGAACGTAAGAATATGGGAACTGTAGAAGGCTATGAAGAGCGTACACGTAAAAACCCTGCTCAGTTTGACAAAAATAATTTGCTTTTTAAAATTCATCAATATTTTAATGGCAATCACCGTTTTGGTTTAACCGCAGAACGTTTTAATTACAATATCAATACGCATTCATTGAATGCATCTACAAGGTATGCTCCAGGTTCTGTTTATGATCAGGATAAC
>NZ_JBHIRE010000538.1:0-241 GCF_042196885.1 Bartonella sp. AA86SXKL
ATGAGAGAGTTTATCGGCGATAAAAGCCATAATTTCAATCCTTACTTACATGATAAACAGTAAATGATTTTTGATTTTAACGGTATTCTATAAGAGATTATGTTGTATGCAATAAAAATTATGGGAAGATTCTTAGGGAGTTTTGTTTTAAATACAGATTTTGAGGCTTTTACAAGGGAATAGTTCTAGGTGAGAATGCAATTTATGAGGGGAAGGTGTAGGTTCATCTGGATAATTGTGC
>NZ_JBHIRE010000538.1:320-576 GCF_042196885.1 Bartonella sp. AA86SXKL
TTTAAAAAAATGTTGCAGAACTTAAAAATCAAAGGGTTGCAAGGTTACCAGCAGCAAATTTTCCAGAACGACGATCTTGAAGAACATCATAAGAAACTTTTTGTCCTTCATTAAGATTGCTTAAACCAGAACGCTCAACGGCGGAAATGTGTACAAAGACATCTGCACTGCCATCACTAGGCTGAATGAACCCGAAACCTTTAGTTGTGTTAAACCACTTAACTGTTCCTGTAGACATAGGAAACTCCTTAGAATT
>NZ_JBHIRE010000539.1:0-244 GCF_042196885.1 Bartonella sp. AA86SXKL
TACAAAAACCTCACTGTTTCACATATTTAACGTGAAACTTGCGCTCTCCTAAAAAGCCATTTCTTAAATCTCCCGTGAGAAATCTGTCGATACAGCATGCAAAAAATTTACTCTTGTTGTTCATAGAATTTATAATTGATCAGTTTAACTACTTTTGAGATCTTCAAACTGAATCAGCTTCAAATATTTGGCTAGCTTATTGGTGACTGTGCACATTCCGCTTAAAATTTTCAGTAATTCTCGA
>NZ_JBHIRE010000539.1:336-576 GCF_042196885.1 Bartonella sp. AA86SXKL
GCATTCTTTCATAATCTGTCCAATGCATTAATCGAAATATTTTCTCTTTTTTTCATATGTTTTGTCACAAAATTTGAAATTTTAGTGATTAATCTATTTTATACAGATTAGGTTGATATAAAACACCACTGCCAATTTGCGACATTGGTACTTTACTAAACAGATATGTTTTTTTGATCAAGATACGATTTTATCTCTTTCATAAGGCTTTTATGAATAGAAAAACTGTCGTTTTATGTT
>NZ_JBHIRE010000540.1:0-239 GCF_042196885.1 Bartonella sp. AA86SXKL
CGAGAGAACATATGGTCAATGCAAATGCGACAATCGATATGGTTTATGAACTTAGCATTATTATAGGTATTGGGTTAAGTGGATTTACACTTGTCTATGCAGGAACAAAAGGAACCCTTCTGATAGACGGCATATTCTTTATTATTTCTGGTTTTTTTAACTTTGCGATGAAGGTACTTAAAATCCGAGGATCTGAAAGTCAAAACCAGCAAAACTGGTAGAAAATTATATATCATCAT
>NZ_JBHIRE010000540.1:339-575 GCF_042196885.1 Bartonella sp. AA86SXKL
TGACAATCCCTGTTATACACAAGGGCTCTTGAACGCAGAGAGCAGGACCTTTGCAATGTTCAAAGCGCTTTATTCAACGGGTGTATTTATTGGTGCGCTTCTTTCGTCACTTTTTTGTACAGTTTGCTCAAGAAAACATTGGCACTTTTATTAGCTATTATGGCTATGGGTCTTGTCATTCTATCTATCAATACATATACCCTCATTGTTTTTCCTGTTTATTTTATGATTGGATT
>NZ_JBHIRE010000541.1:0-574 GCF_042196885.1 Bartonella sp. AA86SXKL
ATAACAGTGTGACTTTAGGTGGCGGTAAGAGTACAGGACCAGTTGCTCTTTTGAATGTCAAAGATGGCAAAATTGCTAAAGATTCGCATGATGCTATCAATGGGAACCAAATTAATACAGTATCCGGAGATATTGCAAAGTTTTTTGGCGGGGGTACTGTATTTCAAGATGGTTCTTTTTTAGGACCAAGATATAATTTATCTACTGTTTCTGCAGATGGTACTGTAGGACAGAAGGTACATACTGATGTTGGCTCAGCGTTGACAGGACTTGATGACAATGTCAACAATGTGAATAGCCGCTTAACACATGTAGCTAATGAGTTCACTCAGAAAATTGAGGGTGTTTCTAAAGATTCTCTATTGTGGAGTAATGATGAGCAGGCATTTGTGGCACAGCATGGAGACGGAAAAACCAATAGCAAAATTAAATTTCTTGCCAATGGAGATATTACTGAAAATTCAACCGATGCAGTGAATGGTTCGCAGCTCTTTGCGACTAATCAGAATGTTAACACTGTTACAAATAATCTGGCAACAATTGCTAAAAATATATCAAAGTATTTTGGTGGTGG
>NZ_JBHIRE010000542.1:0-573 GCF_042196885.1 Bartonella sp. AA86SXKL
ATTGTTTCATCAGTAAGTTCGTATTTTTTTTCCATGGTTTATTGCCTCATGCCCTTATCTTAAAACAGTGTCATTTCCAGATACTTTTGTATTTCCGGTTACTTTGGCATTCTCGCAAACTAGTGCACCACCAAACACACGGGCATTTCCAGAGATTTCTGCTTGACCGCCAATTTTAGCTTTTTCAGAAACATGTGCACCTTGGTGGACTGCGGCATCGCCATAAACCTTAGCCTTTCCAAAAACACGTGCATCATCTGCAATACATGCGGATTCAAAAACACAAGCATCGTCAAAAATTTCTGCGTTCTTTGAAATTATTGCATTACCGCCAATCTTTGCATCATGGTATATTCGTGCACTACCAGAAACAGAAGCTTTATCGTACACTTTCGCGTTCCCATAAATTTTTGCAAGTACGTGAACACGGGCATTACCGTAAACTTTTGCATGATTGAAAATGTGTGCACCACTCAAAATTTGTGCATCATCGAAAATTGTTGCGTTATCATAAACCAATGCACAATCTTGGATTAGTGCATTGGCATAGACTTTGGCATTCCCAAAAACCTT
>NZ_JBHIRE010000543.1:0-228 GCF_042196885.1 Bartonella sp. AA86SXKL
CCAAAAGAAACCTTAGCCCCTCTCACCAATGAAGAACTTGCCAAAAGGCTCACAAATAATTCTGGAGTTGAATCATACCGCCATGAAGTCGAACGTTTATCAAAACGTGTTTATAACAAATCAGAAGCACTAAAAGAAATTGTAGAAATGGTCAATATAGATCCAAGCTTAGGCCCAAAGTTCGCCGATCAAATTGCTCAACATCCTAAATCATTTTATAAGCTTGCG
>NZ_JBHIRE010000543.1:238-573 GCF_042196885.1 Bartonella sp. AA86SXKL
TTAGGCATAAGAAGTCCAAGTCGCAGGCGTGCCGAAGAGGCTGTTCCACAGCTCTGTGAAGCCCTTAAAAGTTATGCTGATATGGCACAACATACAATGGAGAACCTCATAGAGCAACACCAAAAAGAGCAAAGACGCATAGCACACTCTGTGGAAAAACCAGGAAGAGATTTGCAACAGCTTTTTACCCTCTCATCAGAACAACAAAGAGAAGTCCTGTCTCTTTCTCCTATACTGCAAAAACAACTCCATACTTTTGCGCGCCAATTACATAATCGTCTCTCCTCAGAAGAGCATAGAGCTATACAAGAAAACAATCCTCTAAAACTTTCTTG
>NZ_JBHIRE010000544.1:0-571 GCF_042196885.1 Bartonella sp. AA86SXKL
CGCCATCAATCCAGTCGTCCCAACATACACATGCTTCACCGTAAATTTTTGCATGACCGTAAACATGCGCATCACCGGAAACTTCTGCATTGCCGTAAACACGCGCCCTATCATAAATGTATGCCTTTTCGTAAACTTGGGGATTGCCATAAACTTCTGCATTATCAAAAACGTGCGGTTCACCGCAAATATATGCATCACCGTAAACTTCTGCATCACCGTAAATGCATGGTTCATCGCAAACTTCTGCTTTGCCATAAATACGAGAATTGTCGTAAACCTTGGCGTTACCGTAAACTTGTGCATTTTCGTAAACCTTAGCATCACCAAAAACCTTGGCATAACCATAGACTTTTGCATAATCCCCAATCCAGCAATTACCATGATGCGATAGGTTGTCTTCTTTCTCGATATAGCCTCCTAAATCACCTTTCTCGACGTTTCCAAAGTCTCGTAATGCGCGAATGCGGTGGAGAGTTTTGCCCCCAACTTCGATTGTTTCATCAGTAAGTTCGTATTTTTTTTCCATGGTTTATTGCCTCATGCCCTTATCTTAAAACAGTGTCATTTC
>NZ_JBHIRE010000545.1:0-571 GCF_042196885.1 Bartonella sp. AA86SXKL
GGAGCTTGTCTTGCAACAGAAAAAGCTGCAAAAAGTATGACACCAGGAACCCACGGATCAACATTTGGAGGCAATCTTCTTGGGATGGCTGTAGGCAAAACTGTTCTTGATATTATATTAGAACCTGGTCTTCTCGACCATGTTCAGCAAATGGGATATAAGCTAAAAAGCGGACTTTCAAATATTCTAAATGACTATCCTGACATTATCTGTGCAATTAACGGGGTAGGACTTATGTTGGGCATTCAGTGCGTGGTTCCCTCTCAGGTTGTCGTTAGTGCATTGGAAAGTGAATATCTTTTGAGTGTTAGTGCCAACAACAACGTTGTGCGCTTCTTGCCTCCCCTTATTATCAAGGAAGAAGAGGTAAACGAAAGTCTACATCGTATTGAAAAAGCAATTGCTTCTCTTTCCCAAACAAACAAAAAACAACTCGTATAATCTCATAACACATAAGCTTCTCGCTATTGCATAGATTTATCTTCTTCATCTCCTTTAAACTAGGGAGCATATTCTTATCAACTATGGAAAATGCTCAAAAAAAACTTCAAAGTCTTAGAAAATTCAAAAG
>NZ_JBHIRE010000546.1:0-571 GCF_042196885.1 Bartonella sp. AA86SXKL
AAATCAATGTGCAAAGCTTAGAATATGGTTCTTATGTATACTTGGATTGTTTTGATGTATTGGAATAAAAGAATGCGTATTTGATTGATCTGTTGTATCGTGCTTTCATTGTTGTTCTTTTTAACAGGATAAGCAATAAAATTGACTTCAGGCATTAAATATTGAAGTTCACGCAAAGAACGCCACATGTGGTAGTCGTGGGTCACGATATAAAGTGTTTTATAGTGGTGTTTTTTGATCCAAACTGCGCTTTCTTCAGCATTCCCTTTTGTATTAATCGCTTTATGCCCAATGTCAACGCAACAGGCAAAGAGTTGTGGAGTAATATGTGTACTATGCATGAATCTCTTGAGAGTGGTTGTTGTGTTTACTCCACTGATCAAAAGTCGTGAACCAAGCCCTTTTTTGAGGAGGCTTAGCCCTGCTTCTATTCGGTTTTCTCCCCCTGTCAAAACAATAATTGCATCTGCTTTCGGCAAAGGATTTGGGGGGTGAAGCCGTTCGGTTTTTTCAGCAAAAAGTATGAAACCAATACAAAAGAGGAGAACGATTGTTAAAAGAGAAAGCGCTG
>NZ_JBHIRE010000547.1:0-242 GCF_042196885.1 Bartonella sp. AA86SXKL
CTTGGCGGCAATGCAAAGTTCTTGAAGACAACTGGTAAAGCAATGATGTATAAAACGCTTTCTGATCGGATGGATCTTGTCGGTTTACTTTCTTTTGGTGGTGGTTATATTCACGAAATAGGCCGAGAAGGAGTTCGTATCTTCGATATGTTTAAAATAAATACTGATATGATCCGTGGCTTCAAATATAACGGAATAGGTCCGCGTCAGGTATCCAATAAAGGTGAAGTTTATTTCTTAGG
>NZ_JBHIRE010000547.1:341-570 GCF_042196885.1 Bartonella sp. AA86SXKL
TGCGGATGTTGCAACGCTTTATGGTAGTAATTATAAACCTGTTTTTCAGGGTGAAACGCCTGTTACAAATATCAAAAGTGCATGGCGTTCGTCCGCAGGTGTTAGTTTGATGTGGGATTCGCCGTTTGGTCCGCTGCGTTTTGATTATGCGTGGCCAATAAAAAAGCAAGAAGGGGATCGTTTGCAGCAATTGAACTTTGGTATTTCTACGAAGTTCTGATTTAAATTT
>NZ_JBHIRE010000548.1:0-234 GCF_042196885.1 Bartonella sp. AA86SXKL
ATATTCAAGCTTTTCTTGCATTACGTTTCTTACAAGGTCTTGGAGCTTGTGCGGGAATTGTTTTAAGTCGTGCTATTATCAATGATTTGTTAGATAAAAAAGCAGCAGGAAAACTTTATTTGATTGTTTTTCCCTTTATTGGAATGTCACCAGCGTTTGCTCCTTTAGTTGGAGGCATGCTGTTACAAGCTTTCAGTTGGTATGCTACTTTTATTTTTTTAAGTCTTTTTATAT
>NZ_JBHIRE010000548.1:252-570 GCF_042196885.1 Bartonella sp. AA86SXKL
TTTTATATTCTTAACTATTTTGCTCTGTTGTTTTGTCTTAACGGAAACATTGCCTCTTCAAAAGCGTCAGCGTTTTTCTTTTGTGGGATTTATGAAGGCGTGTTTGGGAGTTCTCAGAAATAAACAATTTATTTTTTATGCACTTATTCCCTGCTTTTCTTACGCCGCCTATTTTGCGTATATTGTAGAATCGCCTTTTTTACTTACAATCTTAGGTTTGCCACCAATCTATATTGGCTATAGCTACATTGGTGTTTCGTTACCCTATATTTTGGGAAATCTGATGGCACGATGGCTTTTTAAACGAGAATCTATGGA
>NZ_JBHIRE010000549.1:0-570 GCF_042196885.1 Bartonella sp. AA86SXKL
GTTGCATAACTGCTTAAAAATTTGCAAAAGGAGAACGGATATACGCTTATTATTGACAAATGATAGCATAAAAACACAAGACGATGCCATTTTAAAAGAAATAAAGTGTGTATACAATGGTATAATGACTCTGTTGGAGATCGAATGATAGTATGGATCAAAAGGGTATTTTACGATTTCATGAGGAGCTAGCTAGTCTTGTGCTAAAAATGCGCAGCAAAGGAATAGATGATGTTCGCTTTTTTACAGCACTTGAGAAAATCCCACGTCAACAATTTGTGGCTTCTCCTTGGTTTAAAAGCGCTTATGATAATAAAGTTATTCCAATAGAGTGTGGTGAATAGATTGAGCGTTTGGAAGAGCAGCTCTTGATTCTTTATGCTTTATCTTTGAAAAAAAAACATCGTGTCTTAGAGATTGGTACCGGTTCTGGTTTTTGTACTGCCTTTATGGCATGCCTTAGTGACCGTGTGATAACAGTTGATCGCTATAAAACGCTTGTTGATTTGGCGCGTCAAAAATTTCAAACTTTAGGCATTGAAAATATTGTTGTACGGCAGATTGATGGAA
>NZ_JBHIRE010000550.1:0-569 GCF_042196885.1 Bartonella sp. AA86SXKL
AAGGCGCCCAAGCCCATTTCACGGCGCCGACCGTGAATGGTATAACGATAAAGCCATTGAGCACCACCATCTTTACGCTTATGGAGGATCAAGCCGGCACCATCATTATATTTGCCAGCTCCCAATGTTGCGACAGCCCTTGCGTTAAGACGATTCATAAGAACCATTTTCATTCCTTTCTTATACAGTTTTACCCACACGCCAGCCCCGCTTATGCCGTGCAAGCAAATGGGTTTGTTTGATTCAATATAAACAGACTTGAAATGAGAGAATCTTACGTTATTCGAGACTCTCATTCAACATACAAAACAGTGAATTATCATTATAAATCAGTGTGTTGTAGGTTTACAGAAAAAGACAAGCCGCCACGTTTACCTTGGTTTATCAGGAGCCCCTTTGCTAATTTTTTATATTATTCAACGCCTATAACAGAAGGTCTGAATGACAGAGAGCATCATGAACATCATCTCATGGCAGAGAGGGTTGGTGGTATTGAAACGCGCCCCGTTAATGTGAGTGTAATTTATGGGATCAAGACATGAGGAGTTGAAATGTCATTAAAACCGTTT
>NZ_JBHIRE010000551.1:0-568 GCF_042196885.1 Bartonella sp. AA86SXKL
TATGTTTTTCTATGGTGGGGTTTTAATTTTTGCGTGTTGCACTAAAACGAGCGGCTTGTTGGAGTGGTGTTGCTTTGGCGCCAAAAGGGAGAAGAAGCGCTTCTGCTTGAGCGATGAGTTCGTCTCGTTTTTTTTGTGTTTCTTCAATACCATAAAGACGAATAAAAGTGGCTTTGTGCGCTGTTTCATCTTTTCCAGCGGTTTTGCCTAAAACTTTAGTGCTGGCAGTGACATCAAGAAGATCATCTGTTAATTGAAAGGCTAAGCCAAGATATGTTCCAAAAGCAGCAAGTTTTTCGGTCAATTCTTGGGAAGCATTGCCGATGATCGCTCCTGCTTGACAAGCAAAGCTTATAAAAGCGCTGTTTTCATGTGTTGAAGAGTTGCGATACGAGAGGCTCCTGCGGTTCTTTCGTTTTGTATGCGATACAGGTTGCAATAGAGTTCAATAAAGGTTGCAACAGAAAAAGCTTTTTGCGTGCCTTTCTCCTTATGTTTTTCTATGGTGGGGTTTTAATTTTTGCGTGTTGCACTAAAACGAGCGGCTTGTTGGAGTGGTGTTGCTTTG
>NZ_JBHIRE010000552.1:0-568 GCF_042196885.1 Bartonella sp. AA86SXKL
CTTGGCAACAACATTTCAAACAAGATTGTTATGCAATACAGAGTAAAAAAGAAAAAACAGAATAGACTGTTTTGCTGCTTTGAAAAAGCGACTACAGCTTTTAGAAAACGGTCGACATAAACCTGCTTGATAGGCAAACCGATAAAATCGGCCATGACACGTTTAACTTTTCACGAAACCTTCTCTAAATTCTTGCTCCTGAAAAACGCTACTTGGTAAATTTTATGCACTTAAGCCATATTTTACCGAGTTATGCCGCTAAAATACGAGAGAGATCCCCTTATTTTTATGATTGTCATAATTTTTCTTCTGCTTAAACGGGTGTAAAAACATCTGTTTTATTTAGAAGAATGTATATCATAGCACCCTCTTTTAACGGACATAAGAAAAGCTTTAGAGCAAATATTTTGCTGACAAAATATTTTATATGAGAGTAATTTTTACTTCCCCCTAATAAAACCGAAAAAAGAAAACAAAAAGAGAACGGACAAAACGGGTGCGTGCAATAAAGTGAATGACAAAATATGATATTTTTGTGCACTGCCTTCATTATATAAGGTCTTAATTG
>NZ_JBHIRE010000553.1:0-568 GCF_042196885.1 Bartonella sp. AA86SXKL
TCAGAAACAAGGATGATATCAAGCGCGTGTTTTATTTTAAATTTTTCATGTTTTTTAACATTGTCTGGAGATATCCCAATAATAACAACCCCGATTTCATCAAACTTTGTCTTTAGTCGGGTAAAGTCAAGGGCTTCATTTGTGCAGCCACTGGTATCATCTTTCGGATAAAAATATAAAACAACCATTTTTCCTTGAAGATCAGAAAGACATAATTTATCCCCACCATCGCGCGGCAAATTGAAATCAGGTGCTGGAGTGCCTTTCATTTGTTTTGTCATTGTTGTGCCTTTCTTTTTTGTGTAAGCATTGCCTATGAGAATACATAGGACCATGGAGTATAGAGAATAAATGATAGAAATCATTCTTCAACCCTCTATAGAATATATAATTATTATGGAGAATTGTTATCTATCGTAAAGAGCGCATTATAGCATAACGATTGAATTAAGAAAATGAGGTTAGCCATTAGAAGCACAAGCCTTGCGCATCAAACCAACGTAAAAAGTTATAAAATAAGATCAGAAAATCATAAAGAAAGAGATTAGAGTGGTTTTATCAAAACATG
>NZ_JBHIRE010000554.1:0-287 GCF_042196885.1 Bartonella sp. AA86SXKL
CAGTAGCCAATCAGCAGCTTATATGAATCAAATGATGGTTGGTGTCACAACACGAGGATCCGGTAAACGTGCCGCCCTCCCCATGACCCTTGTTGCCGGAAAAACTGGAACATCACAATCCTATCGTGATGCATGGTTTGTTGGCTTTACTGGTAATTATACTGGAGCTGTATGGATGGGCAATGATGATTTTTCACCGATGAATCGAGCTTTTGGTGGTGGTATTCCTGCCATGATATGGCACACTATCATGCTCTCTGCACACAAAAATATCATGCTCAAACAGC
>NZ_JBHIRE010000554.1:335-567 GCF_042196885.1 Bartonella sp. AA86SXKL
CCAACACGTCCTTACAATAATGATTCTGAACCTGCACTTCCAATACCCTATACGCTTTCTCCTGAAACATTGAATATTGTACGTCTGATTAACAACGATCTGAAAAAGCTATCTGTAATCTCTTTAAAAAGGGAAACTATCGGAGCTTCAAAACTTTGAATTCGAGATATTTTCTATCATGTTTGTTAAGATCATTATTCCCTTTTCCATTTTTGTTTTTTCCATTTTATGT
>NZ_JBHIRE010000555.1:0-567 GCF_042196885.1 Bartonella sp. AA86SXKL
AAAGATTAATGATTACGATATAAAATGGTTGTAAAACGTCGATATTTTGATCATAACGCGACAACACCGCTTAAGAAGGCGGCAGAGGTAGCGTTACTGGAATCTTTAGAGATCTTTGGTAATCCCTCATCCGTTCATACGGAAGGACGTGCTGCTAAAGCTTTATTACAAAAGGCACGTCGACAAATTGCTAAAAGTCTTAACGCAAATCCAGATCATGTTGTATTCACGTCTGGTGCAAGTGAAGCAGCCATGACTTTATTAACACCCTTTTATAATATGGGAAGCTCTAAAGTTCAATTTTCCCATCTTTACATTGGGGCAACTGAACATCCATCTGTTGCAGAAGGTGGACGTTTTCCTAAAGAATTCATTAGTACAATTGCTGTTGATCAAGATGGACTTATTCAACAAGATAAATTGCTCTCTCTCTTAAGCTTTCATGATAAAACAAAGGGACTTCCTCTTGTTGCTATTCAAGCCGCAAATGGTGAAACGGGTGTTATGCAACAAATAAAAGAAATAGCCGCTATTGTTAGGAACTGTGGAGGTACTCTTATTGTTGAT
>NZ_JBHIRE010000556.1:0-567 GCF_042196885.1 Bartonella sp. AA86SXKL
TTTCTTTAAAAGAAGAACCGATGCCCCTAAAAACGATGCAAAAATAACAACACTGATAATTGACGTACGCTTGGCTCCACTTAACTCAGCAAAGGGGTTTTTAGGAATTAAGGATAAAATCATCTTTGGAATATTCATATCCCCAAGTTGAGAAATACGATCCCCGAGAATATTAGAAACATCTTGCCCTTCATTTACCAAACCACTCGTCGTTAATCCAAAGGCATTAACTACCAAAACGCCAACCAACGCTGAAAGAGCAGTTGTAAAGAGCAATATTGAAATTGTCATTATACTCATTTTGCCAATAGCATAAACAGAATGCAAATGAGCGATCGCTGAAACGATAGAGATAAAAACCAATGGCATAACAAACATCTGTAATAACAAGATATAGCCATTACCAACAATGTTAAACCATTCAATTGATTTCAACAAAGTAGCTTCACCTTCTCCATAAATAACCTGCAAAACACTGCCAAAAATCAAGCCAAGGATAAGCCCTAGCATAACACGTAATGAGAGGCTCCATTTCATCCTCTTACTCTGGCCAAGCCATAACAAAAA
>NZ_JBHIRE010000557.1:0-566 GCF_042196885.1 Bartonella sp. AA86SXKL
TTGTGCTTAACTGTGCTCCAAAAAATACTGGAATAACTGGCATCAAGAGAGACCATGCCTCCCGCAAGCTTGACACCCGCTGTCCAACCGGCAAGCTGGTCACTCTTAATCCCATACAAGGGTTGTGCAAAAACACGCCCATAATCCAAACCAACATAAGGGCGAAGTTCACCAAAAACCTTTTTGAAGGTCGTGTGATTGCTCCACGGAATGGTGCGTAGCAGCAAATCATTCCGGCTAAAAAAACCGTTATTGCCAAAAAGCAAACTCTCACGCGTACCACGAACATTGGAAGCACCCCCCAACGAAATCTGTTCAGCACCCAATAAATTATGCGGTGAATATTGACCACTCAAAAGATTGCTCAGTATAAAGTCCAAGCCCCCTACCTTAAAAGGCGTCATGACACTAAGCGTACCAGTAAATTTGGCAAATTGTGGCTCCGCATCCCCTGCCCCTGGATCGTGCTTCTTGACAGAATGAAACAAGGGGAGCCCTTGCAAATAACTCACATCAAAGGTCCAAGTCCCCCCCAACATCTGGCGCGAATGCGAAATGCCAAAATT
>NZ_JBHIRE010000558.1:0-566 GCF_042196885.1 Bartonella sp. AA86SXKL
TCGGCAATTTCCTGTAAACGTCCTGCACTCACGCGATTTATTCCTTTTTCATACTTTTGGATTTGTTGGAAAGTTATGCCTAAATGGGAGCCTAATTGTTTTTGAGAAAGCCCCATGATGCTTCTTCTGAAGCGAATTTTTTTGCCTACAGAGATATCATTAAAATGTGGATTTTTGGTTCGCACTTTGAAAGATCCCCCACCGGGTGCGAGCGCCCTCGCGTTGGTATTCCGGGGTCTGGAAGCACTGACTCAAAGCAGTCTCTTGCTTTTAGTGCTGAGAAGCACTTGGACATAACAAGAGCCCCCGGAAATTCCGGGATATCCGCAAAAGCGGGCTATTCTTTTTGCTCGGTTTCGGGCTTCCAGGCCCTATTGATCGCTGCGTATACGATCAAAACTACAAGCTCATTCATAGGATAATTTCCTTAAATCGTCAACCAGAGTTACAACAGTTGTTTTGGTTGCTTTTTTCAAAATTTAAACGCAAACCTTGCAATGTGTCTTTCTGTTTTGATGAGATTTTGATCAATTTTCTATGCATTGTTTTTAATCAAAAAAACATTT
>NZ_JBHIRE010000559.1:0-564 GCF_042196885.1 Bartonella sp. AA86SXKL
TGGACAGAGCCCTCTACGGTGTCTGTCCCTATCAGGACAGAAAACGAAAGCGAAGGAATACAGATTGCACACTGATTCACTTTCCACTTTTTATTGAATTTTAAAAGCAGCAGAAGGCATTTTCGTGGTTATTTTTCTGTTCATTTTGAAAAAAAGTAAAAAATTCCGTGAATAACTGTGATTATTGCTAAAAAAACAATGTTTTGAATAAAAATAAGGCTTCTGTTTACTGTACTTTTCAATAAACTGGCCGATGACACGGTTAAGTTGTGTTATTTGGTAATATAGGGAAAGGAAATATTCCATGAATAAAAGTGAATTGGTGAGTTCCGTTGCTGAAAAAGCAGGTGTTTCGAAAGCGCAGGCAGGCTCTGTTGTCGATGCTTTTATCGCTTCTGTAACAGAAGCTTTAGCTTCAGGAGGAGATGTTCGTCTTCCAGGTTTTGGTTCTTTTGAAGTTTCTCATCGTGCTGCTACAAAGGGACGTAATCCTTCAACGGGTGCTGAAATTAATATTCCAGCACGTTCTGTACCTAAATTCTCTGCAGGAAAAAGTCTTAAAGA
>NZ_JBHIRE010000560.1:0-563 GCF_042196885.1 Bartonella sp. AA86SXKL
TCTCAATTCTGTGCGCGGTGGTATAACCTTTATAGGGCAGGCACGGTTCTCTGAATACTATGTTTTTGACGGAAAAGTATCGATGCGTTCTCCGGGTTGGAATCAGACATTGGCCTGGATTGGAGACAATCAATTTTGGGGGCATCAATTAAAAGAACCTATTGTATGGGAGTCTCGCTTTGTAGCACAGCCAATGCATATCCAAATGGATAATGTTGCATTTACGATGGGTACAGCAAATGCACGTGGAGCTTTAGAAGTTGATTTTCAGGACTATGTACCAATTATAATTGGATCTTTAGCATTTGATAATCTAGATTTTGACCTTTTAAGGTCAGTGTTTTCTTCAGTTAAAGAGAAGAATCAATTCCTTGATATGGCAGATCGTATTGGGGTAGATGTACGGCTTTCTGCACCACAAGCAAAAGTGGGAAATGTTGTATTGACTGATTTAGCTGCTGCCATACAAATAAAAAATGGGCATGGCATTTTTGATCTTGGACATGCTAACGTTTTTGGTGGAGCACTTCAAAGCAATATTCAAATAACATCAGTTGGTCAGA
>NZ_JBHIRE010000561.1:0-563 GCF_042196885.1 Bartonella sp. AA86SXKL
AGGCGAATATGATCTTTCAGATTTCATGTTTATTACAACGGCTAATACTCTGAATATTCCAGGACCGTTAATGGATCGGATGGAAATTATTCGTATTGCAGGTTATACTGAATGTGAAAAAATGGAGATTGTTAAGCAGCATCTTTTACCAAAAGCACTGAAGGATCATTGTTTAACTAGAAAAGAGTTTAGTGTTTCTGATGGCGCTATAAGATCAATGATACAATTTTATACACGTGAGGCAGGTGTTCGTAACCTTGAGCGTGAATTAATGAAGGTAGCACGTAAATCAGTTACCAAAATTCTTAAAACGCAGCAAAAATCTGTAAAAGTTACGGAAAATAATATTAATGACTTCTTGGGTGTTAAACGTTATCGCTATAACCAGATTGAAGGTGAAAATCAAATTGGTATTGTGACTGGCCTTGCTTGGACTGAAGTTGGGGGAGAGTTATTGACCATTGAAGGTGTTATGATGTCCGGTAAAGGCAAGATGACTGTAACTGGAAATTTACGTGATATCATGAAAGAGTCAATTTCAGCGGCAGCATCTTATGTGCGTT
>NZ_JBHIRE010000562.1:0-563 GCF_042196885.1 Bartonella sp. AA86SXKL
GTATGGCATCAAAACGAATGGCAATTTTATCTGGGCCGCTAGCCCAAACAGTGTGCGCTGAATTTTCTATAATGAAATTCTGTGGAACGGAAAAAGTTATGCCCAATTGCGGGTGAATAAATTGGTTGTTTTGAACAAAACCTGTATGAGGGCTGCCCCCAAAAATCATGCCATCAATACTCTTGAGAAAAGCATCACGATCCGTGTTGCCAGTGTTTGCTGAACTGATTTTATGTGCTTTTTCTATCGCAAGACGAATCCGTTGCGGGGTGGTTGGATGTGTTATGAGAAAACCTAAGGGAGCATTTTGACTTCCTGGGATATTACGAAAAAGGCTATAGGCTGCCATTGACTGGAGAAAGCGCGGCAAAGAAAACGGATCATATCCTGCTTGTTTGAGCATTTCCAGTGCAATCGAATCGGCTTGTAGTTCCTGATTACGTGAAAATTGTGCGAGTTTTCGCTTGTTTTCGATGCTTTTGTGAATTTTCTCTCCACTGAGAGAGAGAAGATTTGATGATATACGCTCTGTTGTCTTCAATTCTGCTTTTTTTTGTAAGCGT
>NZ_JBHIRE010000563.1:0-238 GCF_042196885.1 Bartonella sp. AA86SXKL
GATCAGTTGCAACTTTATCGCTAAAAATATAAATTGAAAGCAAATCTTATCCATAAAGATGGATAACAAAAACTTATCAGGAATACATGATGAAGGTCGATTATTATGAAATTCTTGGCGTGACTCGCGAATGTGATGATAAAAAACTGAAGTCTGCTTTTCGTAAGCTGGCGATGCAATATCATCCTGATCGCAATGCAGGGGATAAAGAGGCAGAACGGAAATTCAAAGAAATTGG
>NZ_JBHIRE010000563.1:293-562 GCF_042196885.1 Bartonella sp. AA86SXKL
GACCGCTTCGGTCATGCGGCTTTTGAAAATAACAATAACGGGGGAGGAAGTCCCTTTAGCGGTTTTTCTGCTGGTGGATTTGCTGACATTTTTGAAGATTTTTTTGGCGAAATTATGGGGGGTGGGCACCGTAAACGCAGTGATGGCCGTGAGCGTGGCGCAGATTTAAGTTATAATATGGAAGTGACCTTGGAAGAGGCATTTTCAGGAAAAACCGCGCAAATTAATATTCCTAGCTCTGTTGTGTGCGATGCTTGTGAAGGATCAGG
>NZ_JBHIRE010000564.1:0-560 GCF_042196885.1 Bartonella sp. AA86SXKL
AAGTCTCCCAATAAAATACGAATACCACCATCAGACTGAAATGGCTTTCTCCATCCTGTTAATACTTTATGATTAGCACTTTCATTTAAAGCAGGCTCGCGCACTACATTGTCATCATTGCAAAGCTTTGCTTCAATTGCATAAGCATTGAGATCTTTACCAAAAACTGTACAAACATCTTCATGAACTAAACCTGCCTCAATCAATTCGCGGATAACAAATCCCATACCACCAGCTGCGTGAAAATGATTGATATCAGCCAAACCATTGGGGTAAATTCGTGCTAAAAGAGGCACGACTGACGAAATTTCTGCAATATCATGCCATGTCAATAGAATACCCGCAGCAGCAGCCATAGCAATTAAATGAATTGCATGATTAGTAGATCCTCCTGTTGCATTCAAGCCTACAACAGCGTTCACAAAAGAGCGCTCATCCACTATCAACCCAATTGGACTGTAACTATCGCCAAGAGCGATCATTTCAAGTACACGCTTCGTGGCTTCCTTTGTTAAGGCATCACGCAACGGTGTATTCGCATTGATAAAAGAGCTTCCGGG
>NZ_JBHIRE010000565.1:0-559 GCF_042196885.1 Bartonella sp. AA86SXKL
GGAGCTGTGCATATTGTGACAACAAATGGCATTAAAGGAAAGCGTGGGGTGACAATTTCAGCATGTTGTTCTTTATCTGATGATCCTCCAACACTTCTTGTTTGCCTCATGCGCCATAACCTCAAGAATCATTTGTTTATAGAAAATGGGAACTTTTGTGTGAATAGTTTGGCTGGAAAACACCGTTCACTAGCGGATATTTTTTCTAGGCGTTACAATTTTACACAAAATGAGCGTTTTGATAGGACTCAATGGGGAACTTTGCAGACGGGAGCGCCTAGTCTTTCAGATGCTTTAGCATCTTTTGATTGTCGTTTGATTTGTTGGCATGAGCATGCAACCCATTACATTTTGATTGGTGAAGTTATTGCAATTAACCGTAATCAAGAGAAAGATGCTTTGATATATTTGAATCGTGGGTATCATACTCTGCCTTTATAAAGTTAAATATTGGGATGATTTGTTGTTATTAAGTTTAGATTATTAGCTAAAATTATTCGCTTAATTTCCAATGTTTGCATTTTCCTATTTTATAGGTTTTGGAGTATGTGTAGAAATG
>NZ_JBHIRE010000566.1:0-559 GCF_042196885.1 Bartonella sp. AA86SXKL
AAATCTATAGCAAAACGGAAGTCTTCAAGATATGCAACCTCTTTACGGTAGATTTTGCTAGATTACGGCGTACCCTTGTTGAGAGGAGCTTTTTACAACGCCATGGGGGCAAACATCAACGCGTGCATTAAAAAATACGATTTTTTTTGGGAATAATTTCAAAAGCAGGGAACTTTAAATAAAATCATCATCTTTTTCGATGCAAGCTTTACCCTGATTACATTTCAAATGGCATAAAAAAACAAATGATTTTTGCAGAACTTTTCACAAAACTGTTGCAATGAAGATAGAATAAAGAATGGATTTTATACTTGTGGAAACATGAGCATTTTCTTTTTTTACGTGCGAAGCACAATCAAATGCCCGCCTCTCTTTTATCCTACAAACATTTGTATGCTCTACACAAATACACCCCTCTTATCATCGGCATCACCCCAATAATCACAGGTGTGTTAGGTTTTATATTAAATAGCACTATGCAAAAAAAGGAATGTGATTATGGTTAGCGATTTCAGTCATTTTTCCCATAAAGTAAGCAATGCAATTTTTTATAGTATAA
>NZ_JBHIRE010000567.1:0-558 GCF_042196885.1 Bartonella sp. AA86SXKL
AAAACTTTTGCAAAATTTTGTTCTTAAAATCTCTAATCTTAAAGGCAATTGGTCAATGGCTTCTTATCGTGAGCAGACAATTGCTAAGATACGGCAAAAAGTAGGAAAAAGTCGTGTCATCTGTGGTCTTTCAGGTGGTGTGGATTCATCAGTTGTGGCAGTGCTCCTTCATGAAGCAATAGGAGATCAACTGACATGTATTTTGGTAGACCATGGGTTGATGCGCAAAAATGAGGCTCAAGAAGTTCTTACATTATTCCGAGATCATTATAATATAAAGCTTATTCATGTTAATGCCGCCAATATGTTTCTCAATGCTCTAGAAGGTGAGATAGATCCAGAAAAAAAGCGCAAAACGATAGGCCGCCTTTTCATTGAAGTTTTTGAAGAAGAAACCAAAAAGATTGGCGGTGCAGAATTTTTAGCGCAGGGCACGCTTTATCCAGATGTCATTGAGAGTATATCAGCTATTGGTAAATCGGTAACAATTAAAAGCCATCATAATGTAGGGGGATTACCGGAGCGGATGAACATGAAACTTGTAGAGCCATTGCGTGA
>NZ_JBHIRE010000568.1:0-557 GCF_042196885.1 Bartonella sp. AA86SXKL
AGTCCCCAATTTACCAAACAAACTTTGCCTTATGTGATTCGAACAGATCAATCGGCTGTTGATTTTTTAACCCGCCTTGCCGATCGCATGCGGGCGCGTTTTTTGATCAAGGACAATAAGTTTTTGTTTTTAAGCGGAGATAATTTACCAGCATTAGCAATCCATAAGCACGACTGTTCCAACTGGGAATTTACGTTAGAGCCACGTACGCAATATGGCACCATTGAAGCTTCTTATTTTGATCGCTCAAAAGGGCAGCAATGCCAAGTCAAACATCAGACAGGGTTTAGCGGTCCCGTGCGGCGTTTGCGGACTTGTTACATTTGTGAGGAGGAAGCACGAGCTGCTGCTGCTTCCGAGTCGGACAGGTTGTGTCGTGCTGTAGGCAGTGGTTCTTTGACCCTTGAGGGGCGTCCCGAAATCATGGCGGATCAACCTCTTTTATTGCAAGGGTTTCGTGGGCAAATCAATGGTCCATGGAAAGCTGCAACCGTCACCCACCGCTATGAAAAACAAAGCGGTTATACCACAGAAATCACACTCGAGGCACCAAACAA
>NZ_JBHIRE010000569.1:0-556 GCF_042196885.1 Bartonella sp. AA86SXKL
ATTTGGTTCCTCCTTTTTCTCCTGATAATCAGTATCATGCAACATCAGCAGCGATTGAATATGCTGTCCAATTGCTTGAGGTGAAGCATATTGTTGTTTTTGGTCATGCCCATTGTGGGGGGGTGAACACTGCTCTTGAGGGGACGTGCAAGTCTTTATCCGCAAATGATTTTATTGGTCAATGGATAAGTCTTTTGATACCAGCAGCACAAACAATTATTGAAAACAAGTCGTTGACCCCTTCAGATCAGCAGACCGCATTAGAGAAACTTTCTATTCGTCATTCGTTGAAAAATTTAGAAACATTTCCCTGGATAAAGTCGCGTAAAGATCAGGGTATTTTGACGTTGCACGGGGTTTGGTTTGATATCTCAAGTGGTGAATTATGGAGTATGGAACAGGAAACAGGTCATTTTATGCGTGTTGAGGTGGGGAATTTTGAGGAATAATGTCTGCTACCTTTTTGCTTCGTATAAAAGGTATAGTATGATAAATCTTGACAAAGTGTGGGTTTTATTGTTTGAAAGGGCAAGCTTTCAGTGACAAAATTAACTTG
>NZ_JBHIRE010000570.1:0-550 GCF_042196885.1 Bartonella sp. AA86SXKL
TAAACCCCCCGTTTGTTTCGTTAAACGACGTAAAGATTGTGCTCCTTTCATTTCCAGTGAGGCTAAGCAAAGACGACTCTTTTGCGAAATCCAATGGGGAATACAGTCTGATAACAATTGGCTTTTTCCAGCACCACTGGCACCACTCCATAGCGTTAATTCCGCTGGACGAAAATACAGCTTGCCGTTGAGTTTAGGATAGGGAACCGTATAGCCAAGATGCTGCTTAGGCTCTGGCCAAAAGAGCCCTATAACTTGATCTTTATAGTCTGAGGCGCGTCGTAACCCTTTTGGTGCAAAGCTTTTTGCTGAGGAAAAGGCAGCTTTTATGGTGGCTGCATCAATACCAGCGGTTAAACAGTCATTGGCATCCTTGCAGGGGAGTTGTACACGGTAGCAGCGATGACGACCAAGCCTATTGGCAATCTCATGGGCTGCTTCTTCACCAGGTTTGTCCATATCGGTGGCTAAAAAAATGATTTCAAAAGATTCTAAATGATCAAATTCATTTTCAATCCAATTCTGTTTACCTCCAACACCTCCTCCAAAT
>NZ_JBHIRE010000571.1:0-550 GCF_042196885.1 Bartonella sp. AA86SXKL
TTCAAAAATACGGGGTCCGTTTAAGTGACGAAAAAAAGGTGCTCCAACATCACAGGAGAAAAAACAACGATCCCCGACAACATAAAGCAATGCACCTCCTAATAAAGCCACAAAACTCATCATTAATGGAGTATTAAACCCATGCCAAACAGCCAAACTATAAGGAACTGTCATTGATCCTAAAACAGAAACAACTGCATTATCCAAAATAGGCCCGATTGTTAAATGAGGCATAATACCAACCGCTAAACAAACAAATACCAAAAGTTCCATTGGAAGACGCATAAAATGCGGTGGTTCGTGTGGAGTTTTTGGTAAATTGACAGGTTTTGGTCCTAAAAAGACACCATGAATAAAACGTATAGAATAGGTAACACTAAAGAGGCTAGCGAGCGTTGCCACATAAGGTGCAATCCAATCGAGCCATGATTCCATATGTTTTTCAACAGCTTCAGCAAAAAACATTTCTTTTGATAAAAAACCATTCAGCAAAGGAACTCCAGCCATTGCTGCGCTCGCCACCAAAGCGAGAGTTGCCGTAATAGGCATA
>NZ_JBHIRE010000572.1:0-549 GCF_042196885.1 Bartonella sp. AA86SXKL
TTTTGTAAATCTTTGCCTAGCCGCATTAAGGGGTGGATTGGTTCCATTGATGTAAGAGAGTTTTTGCCAAGTTTTTTGGGGGGTAAAACAGCCATCCAACCCATCGTGCAATTTGCGGGAGCTTCTCCTGTAAATTCATCTGCCAGAGAGCAAAGAGACAAAGACCGTTCCCCCATCACACACAATCAAAACGTCACAGTGCATGTTAATGGGGCGCGTGAACCCATGGCCACTGGTCGTGCGGTTGCCCATGCTTTGCAACGGGCACGTGCTAATGCTCTGCATGGCGGGACAGAATGAGGGGAGGGCGTCTATGAGAGATCCTTTGATGATGTTAGGACCGCATCAATTTTATGTGGACTGGCTGAATTTCCAATCCTTTGAAGAAGAGTTTTCTGCTTCATGGGTTTGTATGGAGCGTTTTGGCAAGGCACCCAGTTTGCAATTTACCGGCTATGGCAATGATGCAAAGACCATTCATGGAGTTTGGTTTCCAGAAGAATTTGGTGACCGGGTAGCGATAGATGCCATCACTACAACTATTCGAAG
>NZ_JBHIRE010000573.1:0-549 GCF_042196885.1 Bartonella sp. AA86SXKL
TGAAATCAGCCATAATATAAAGTCCTTTAGCATATGTTCCGTCAGATATTGGGGTTAGAAAGGATCGCTACCTTTTAGTTTCTATAAGCTTTTATTTAACAAGCAGAAACGACCCCAGGTGCTGCTGGCGGAATTCCAGCTTACCTCCCTTTATTATGGAGATTTATTTCAAAATTACAAGAGACTTTTGTTAAAAGGAAAACTTACAAATTGGTAATGAAAATGAAGAAGAGGGGATTGTGATCAAGGGCATCAAATCTTTTTAGTAGTAAATTTTAAAAAAGCTGGAGAGGTTATTTCAGCGATGTTCGCTTAAGGTGCAAATATCAGATTATTTTTGCATAACTTTGTTGATAGTTAGCTAAGCTCTCATAATTTTTAGGATAAGTACAGCGTCTTTTAGCGCCAAAATGAACTTCTAAAGAGTTAAGAATATAAATCTATAACTTATAGGATCTATAAGAAAATCTTCAATAATTTTTTGTACACATCCTATGATTGCTAG
The DNA here is from genome assembly GCF_042196885.1 of Bartonella sp. AA86SXKL. Classification (NCBI taxonomy): domain Bacteria; kingdom Pseudomonadati; phylum Pseudomonadota; class Alphaproteobacteria; order Hyphomicrobiales; family Bartonellaceae; genus Bartonella; species Bartonella sp. AA86SXKL. Next base: position 506 of record NZ_JBHIRE010000573.1, read on the forward strand.
AAACTTTAACGAATTTTTGGTTGAGTGTATCACTTTAACACTAA
>NZ_JBHIRE010000574.1:0-264 GCF_042196885.1 Bartonella sp. AA86SXKL
GTGGACTTAAAGCACGACCGGGAGAAGTCTCGCTTGCACATAATGGTGTCTTATTTCTTGACGAATTACCGGAATTTTCTCCACAGGTCCTCGATTCTCTTCGTCAACCTTTAGAAAGCGGAGAATGTGTTATCGCCCGCGCTAACCACCATATCAGCTATCCTGCCCGTATCCAACTCATTGCCGCGATGAACCCTTGTCGATGTGGCATGGCAGGCGAAAAAAATCATGTTTGCGCAAAAGGAATACGCTGTCAAATCGATT
>NZ_JBHIRE010000574.1:316-548 GCF_042196885.1 Bartonella sp. AA86SXKL
AATTGATTTACGAATTGATGTCCCTGCTTTAACAGCTATGGATCTTATGCAACCAGAACAATCAGAAAAAAGCTGCGCTGTTGCAAAACGCGTCGCACGGTGTCGTACCATTCAAACCAAACGCTTTACTAAACTAGGGCTTGATCATATTCGCACTAACGGTGATTGCCCAGCCAAAATTATCGAACAAATTGCTATTCCTGATAAAAATGCGGATACACTCTTACGGAAT
>NZ_JBHIRE010000575.1:0-228 GCF_042196885.1 Bartonella sp. AA86SXKL
TTCTTATAAGAGCTTTTGTTTGCGTGCTTTTATTTTTATTAGGATCAATGAATTCTTCTTGGGCGGTGGAGACAAAAAATAGATCGCTTTCCGTTCCTGATCTCGCTGCTCAGCTTTTGGAGACAGTTGTAAATATTTCTACAGCACAGACAGTTGATGGGACCGAACAGGATGAACATACTTCGGTACCCGTTATTCCAGAAGATTCATTGTTACAAGAATATTTTA
>NZ_JBHIRE010000575.1:247-548 GCF_042196885.1 Bartonella sp. AA86SXKL
ATTTTACTGATTTTTTCTCTCCTAAAGATGGTCAAAAAGAGAGTCAGTTTCAAAAAGTACGTTCTTTGGGGTCTGGTTTTGTAATTGATGCCCAAAAAGGGCTTATCGTTACAAATTATCATGTTATCGTTGATGCTGATGATATTGAAGTGAATTTTACCGATGGTACAAAGCTAAAGGCAAAATTACTTGGAAAGGATAGCAAGACTGATTTGGCACTGCTTCAAGTGGATGCAGGAAGTAAAAAATTAAAGGCTGTACGTTTTGGTGACTCAGAAAAGGCCCGTATTGGTGATTGGGT
>NZ_JBHIRE010000576.1:0-548 GCF_042196885.1 Bartonella sp. AA86SXKL
TTATCCTTAAAGTACCGGTAGGGACGCAAATTTTTGAAGAAGATAATACGACATTAATCTGTGATTTAACGGAAGTTGGACAACGTTATCGTCTTGCAAAAGGAGGAAATGGCGGTTTTGGGAATCTTCATTTTACGACATCTACAAATCGGGCACCTCGCCGTGCTAATCCGGGTTTGTCTGGAGAAGAGCGCACACTTTGGCTTCGTTTGAAGTTAATCGCTGATGCGGGGATTATTGGTTTGCCGAATGCTGGAAAGTCAACTTTTTTAGCTTCCGTGACGGCAGCAAAGCCAAAAGTTGCGGATTATCCTTTTACGACTCTCTATCCTCACCTTGGTGTTGCGCGTATTGATGCTCGTGAATTTGTGTTAGCTGATATTCCTGGACTCATTGAAGGAGCACATGAAGGCGTGGGGATTGGAGACCGTTTTTTAGGGCATGTAGAACGTTGTCGTGTTTTATTTCATTTGATTTCTGCTCAAGAAGAAGACGTGGTAAAAGCATACCAGATTGTGCGTAATGAATTGAAGGCATATGGAAACAAT
>NZ_JBHIRE010000577.1:0-547 GCF_042196885.1 Bartonella sp. AA86SXKL
TGCAAGCCTCTCATGCCGTTGGCTCTTCGATAAAATCGGGAGGTGACACCACTGTCATTGCAGGGCAGGATGGCAAACCGCATGATCTTAGCATTACAGGTAGTTCCATTGCGGCTGATGGCAAGGTGGGGCTGAAAGCCAGCAACGATATTCTCATCAATAATGCAGAGGATAGCTTACATTATGAGATGTCGTACCATAAAGAGGGTGGAGCATTTAGTAGCAGCAAATCTGAGCATAACAAGATGGATGTGCGCCAAGTTGTGGGGTCAAGCATAACAGGGGGTGAAGGCATTACCATTGACTCAGGAAACAACACGGAAGTTGTCGCCTCGACGCTCATAGCCGGTAAGGCAGAGGAAACGTCAGGAGAGAAAGCACCAGGAGATCAAAAACAAGCGGATATTACCATTCACTCTGGGGGAAAGATTGTCATCAAAGGCGCCCAAGAACACTTGGATCAGCAAGCGCAATCGTCATCAAGTGGCTTTTTGCATGAGGAATCGTCCGATACATCTCAATCGCATACCACAACGGTCTCCTCTAT
>NZ_JBHIRE010000578.1:0-547 GCF_042196885.1 Bartonella sp. AA86SXKL
GATTATGTCAAGCGATTTATCCAATAATCCCCTCCCCGCTTTTGAAACGGGGAGATGAAATCGCTTTTAAAACTAAGCAGCTTTCGTAACAGATGTTGCTAAAACCTGCTTAGCTTCTTTAATAAGAGCTTTATATTTTCTATTCTCTTCATCCACTCTAAAAGCGTCAATAAGACGAACATGGATTGGACCTAAAAGATACAAAGCTTTTTCACCAGCACTCATACCCTCTCAATAGCTTGGCAAGTCAAAGCGTGTATCATTATCATAATCAACAGATTGACTTTTTAACTTTTTCTCACACTCAATAAAGTAACGACGAGCTTGTCTACCTTTCTCATTGCGTTCAACCATTGAGAGTTCTTTCGCCATGTTTAGTGTGATATGATATTCTTTACTTATAACATTTTTACGTTTCTCATTTTTGAGAAACGTAAAACCATAATCTTGATTTTCCAAAAATCCATATTCTTTAATACGGCGTACAATCCAATCTGCAAATTTAGAGTTAACTTCTAAGAACATATATAATTCACGTGCGTTAACA
>NZ_JBHIRE010000579.1:0-544 GCF_042196885.1 Bartonella sp. AA86SXKL
CAAACTTTTTCCACCATAATTCAAGGACACGCGTTGTTTCATTATCATACACACCTTGCTGCGACTGTTTATAAAGCACGTTTATTTTCGCAAATATCCGTACATCCATCATAATTTTCGAAGAATAACGAGAAAGCTTTACAACAAATTCTTGTTCTAACTGTTGAATCAACGCATTACTATGAGCACCTGAACGCAAGAAAAATATTGAACATACACGATCAAGCCTTTTTCCAGAAAGTTCAAAAGGTTGCAAAAAACTCTCAAGCGTTGGTGGCTCTTGCACCATTGCAATCGTCTCGATTTCTTCCTCTGCTTCTTTAAGCGCTTGTTCAAAAGTGGGCTTAAAATCTTCATCACTTATTGAAAAAAAATCAGGAAGTCCTGAAAATCCCTTCCAGTCCAACAGTGCTGCTTTTGTCATAATATTCTCTCTCCATTTATAACTTAAGGGGAGTAACAGTTATCTTTACGGATACAAATTGATAAATAATACTATAAAATTATTTAATGTGCTTCGAAAGTGTCTTTCAGTCCTCTATTA
>NZ_JBHIRE010000580.1:0-544 GCF_042196885.1 Bartonella sp. AA86SXKL
TGGACCATTGTTTCGTTGGCGGTTTTCAGGGTTTTGTCCCCAAAAAATTTTAGCGCATCCCATTGATTTGCATTTAGCGAATCCAACGTTGGCACACGAGTTTTATCACGGTCGTTTTGCTTTTGTTGGTCATGTTGTTCATGCTGGTGCGGATTCACCTTTTTCGTTGGTTCCACCAACGCCGGAATGGGAGGTGGCTTTGCATGATTTTCATTGGTTGCGTCATATGGCAGCAGCGGAGAGTGATTTAGCAGCGGCACATGCACGTGCTCTCTTAGAAGATTGGCTTGATCAATGGGGCAAAAAGGTGAAGGGACTTGCCTGGAGTAGTCCGGTTGTGGCACGGCGTTTGATTTCGTGGATTTGTAACTCAAAAATGTTGTTACAAGGGGCAAGTGAGCGGTTTGAAAAATGCTTTTTACGTGCACTTGGTTTCCAGTTTCGTTATTTGCGTATAACGATTTGTAGTATGGAAAACAATGATCAACGTTTACAAGCAGCAGCTGCTTTGACGTTAGCAACTCTTGCTTTGCCTGTTTCAGAG
>NZ_JBHIRE010000581.1:0-542 GCF_042196885.1 Bartonella sp. AA86SXKL
CCTTCCAAATGCAAATAGGGGATAGGCTTAATCAACGGCAATTACTCACTGATTTGGTTGCTCAACATTATCGTCGACAAGATATCAACTTCATTCGTGGCTCCTTTCGTGTCAGAGGGGATATCATTGAAATTTTTCCAGCCCACCTTGAAGATCGTGCTTGGCGCATTTCTCTCTTTGGCGATGAAGTGGAAACGATCACTGAATTTGATCCTCTAACGTGTCAAAAAACAGGCGACCTCCAATCTATTAAAATTTATGCCAATTCACACTACGTAATACCGCGACCAACATTAAATCAAGCAATGAAAGCCATCAAAACGGAATTGGTTCAACGTCTCGATGAATTGAACAAAGCAGGACGTCTTTTAGAAGCACAACGTTTAGAACAGCGTACAATGTTTGATTTAGAAATGTTGGAAACAACCGGCTCATGCGCTGGAATTGAAAATTATTCACGCTACTTAACAGGACGACAGCCTGGTGAACCACCACCAACTTTGTTCGAATATATTCCAAACAATGCTCTCGTTTTTATCGAT
>NZ_JBHIRE010000582.1:0-541 GCF_042196885.1 Bartonella sp. AA86SXKL
TGTACGCAAAGATGGTAAGCTTCAACCTGTAAGTTGGACAGAAGCTTTTGAAAAAATTAAAATGGTGGTTTCTAAAACCTTGCCAGAAAAAATAGGTGCGATTGCAGGAGATCTTACGTCCATTGAAGAAATGTATGCACTTAAAAAATTACTGATTTCATTGGGATCAAAGATCTTCGATTGTCGTCAAAGAGGGATGGCTTTGTCTTCTGAGTTAGGCCGTTCGAGTTATATTTTTAATCCAACAATTGCAGGTATTGAACAGGCTGATGCATTGCTTATCGTAGGGTCTAATCCTCGCTATGAAGCCGCTGTTTTAAATGCACGTATTTTAAAGCGTAAACGAATGGGACAATTTCCCATAGCATTAATTGGGGAGAAGGTCGATTTACGTTATCCTTATTCTTATCTTGGAACTGGTACGGATGCATTGAATGCACTTATTCGTGGAGAGGATGCGTTTTTTAATGTCTTAAAAGAAGCGAAGAAGCCACTTATTCTTATCGGGGAGGGAGCTGTTTCAGGTAAAGAGGGCTTGTCT
>NZ_JBHIRE010000583.1:0-541 GCF_042196885.1 Bartonella sp. AA86SXKL
GTAACAGCCTCAGAATCATATCTCTGACCTAGCTTTAGTCCTGTCATCCATGCGATATAAGCTGAATCTACAGCTGGTTTTTTACTAACATTACGCACACTTAAAGGACCATAATAAGCTTGGCGTCCAGGATCAACAGTAATCTGCGCATCAATGAGACGCGCAACGTGATCCGCAACAACTTCACTCTTGATAACTTTAGCTTTCGCATACCCTTGTCGACGCCATCCTTCAATCGCCCATTGTTCTGTTTTAAGAATAGTTTCAGATTTAGCAACAAACCCAACTTTATAACCCAATTCTTCAACTGTGGGCATTTTATTGCTTTTATCTTTCACGAAGGGAGCAACTTTATCGATACCTGCAACACTAAAAACATATTGTGGACCGGCATCAATGGTAATAACAATCTTGGATTGTTTTGGCAATTGAGTCACCGGACTCAAATCAGCGGCTTCTAAACCGTTAATCTTAATACTAATAACACCACCATAGTATCCCTCAGCATAAAGAGCAGAGAGAATTGCGCGAGAATCTGACC
>NZ_JBHIRE010000584.1:0-540 GCF_042196885.1 Bartonella sp. AA86SXKL
TTCTCAAGAGGAAATTTTAATTCCCTTTAAACAATCACGAGAGCCGGTGAAAGAAAAATCGATTCATGCAATATTAGAAAAAGCTGTAAATAAAAAACGAGAATTGTTGGCAGAAAACTCGAGTTTATTTCCTGAACTTTCTGTTGTTGATCGTGATCTCCAGGCAGAATGTGTTATTCGGGAAATTCTTGAGGATCCTGAGGCTTTTTATCGTTCTACAGCTGTACTTTATCAAGATTTCTTGGTGCGTTGCCGTATTCATGGTCTCTCAGGAGATTTTTTAAATCTTTCGCAATTTCGACGTAAATTGGCTATTGCTCAGGCTTGTGTAGATAAAGAAACCGCTGTCAGTGAAAACTGGAAGCGCATTTTGTATATCTCAGAAAGTTTGGAAGATGATGTCCAAGGTGTTTTTTTGAATGTGGCTCAGGCCGCTTTGGGTGGGAAGCCGTGCCCATCAGATGCATTTTTAGCGCGTCTTTATGGTACGCATTCTTTAAGCCGTGCACGCCGACTTTTAACCTACTTTGAAGAGCGTGG
>NZ_JBHIRE010000585.1:0-539 GCF_042196885.1 Bartonella sp. AA86SXKL
AAACTTGGCAAAAACTCTCTTACATCAATGGAACCAATCCACCCCTTAATGCGGCTAGGCAAAGATTTACAAAAATCCATCAATTGTGAGATAGACGACATAAAGCCATCGACAATCGAATTAGCCAGATCTTCGCCCGCTTGTTCCATACCAGCCTTGGCACTCTCCGAGAGCTTTTCCTGTGTAAAAAAACTCTTCAACCATTGCCAAAAGTTGGAAAGGCTTTGTTTAACGCCCTCCCACAAACCTTCAAAGCTTTGAACAACAGCGCCAAGCCCTTGTTTGAACTTTTGCCAAGTTTGAGAGAAATCAAAAGCAGCAGCAATGATGTTTTTCCATTTGGTGATGGTGGTGGGTTCAGCACCAAAAAAGCGCATGACGGCTTCAAAGGCTTGCCCAAAAGCCCGAGATACCCCCCGTGCAAAGCCCTTCATAAAAGAAGAAAAACGATCCCAATATTTCCACAAAGCAAAACCAGCAGCCAGTATGACCGCCACAACAGCAGCAACCACAGCCCCTATTGGGGTAAAAATACCCCC
>NZ_JBHIRE010000586.1:0-538 GCF_042196885.1 Bartonella sp. AA86SXKL
TTACGCTTTTTTAAGAACAGGTCTTTTAATATTCTCATGTTTTTAGTCCATAATTTTACCAATTGGTCTATTTACCTAAAATTTGACCGTACAGAGCGTTTTATATTGCGGATATGGTTTTCATCGTAAAATCTTTAAATCGCTTTGTATGGTACCTTTTTGTCGATTTAAATGCATGTCTAATCGTAAAATGATCAGCACTTTTCACTAGTTTGCTGTTTTAAGCCGCTTTAGAATTGCTACTATCATGACACTCTTCACTAGGCTTGCCTATTCTCATGCATGAAATGTGCTTGCCTCCTAAGGCTAGGTTACGCGTATTTTCAACAGCGATAAAAACCTTCTCAGCAACACCATAAAGCCTGCTTTCTAAATCACGACAATACTGCGCTAGATCAGCACATGAGGGGACAAAGGTTGTTGACATACCTTTTGCCTCACCACGTATAAGATTTTTAACAGCTTGCAATAAAGACCAGAGTGAAATGCCGTTAAGAGCAGCGATATAAGCCTTTGCACGCGCTTCTGCATTCGAAAC
>NZ_JBHIRE010000587.1:0-538 GCF_042196885.1 Bartonella sp. AA86SXKL
TGACGTAAAATACTCAATTCTCGTAGTTGATTATCCTGCAAACACGAAATCTCAGCTAATACAAAATCAAGTTGCTCCTGCGGAGTACGACCATCTGCACTGCACGCTGTAACTCCAGCACGAATTTGAGCAGCAAGTCCAGCAACACGAACCATAAAAAACTCATCAAGATTTGTTGCTGAAATTGAAAGAAACTGTAACCGTTCTAATAAAGGATTCTTTGAATTAGCAGCTTCCATCAATACACGGTTATTAAATTGTAGCCATGAAAATTCTCGGTTAATAAACCGCGCCGGATTTTTCATTGTTATATCCGACAGAGAAATCTGATCTGCAACCGTTTTTTCCATATATTTTAGATATTTTTCCTTGTATACTCTCCAAAATTCTTATGAAGAAATATATCATATAACGCTTTACGATATGTTACCGTAATTACAACACATCAAGTCCCAATTTCTCTGATAGCATTTATATTTTAAAATTATCGCAATTATTCTTATAGACCAATTATTTTAAAAAGCACCTTGCATTATTA
>NZ_JBHIRE010000588.1:0-536 GCF_042196885.1 Bartonella sp. AA86SXKL
ACAATCGCACCTTGACTGCTCTGGAGATCAACATCCCCTTGGGTGCCAAGAACAACAACACCAGCAGCACCCGTTGCCGCCATATCAACCCCACCGGCTAAAAAATGAGCTTGTATATCACCACCGGCATGCGCCTTGAGGTTCCCTTGCGCTAAAACAATCCCCTCAAGCTTCAAGTCTCCGCCCGATTCAAGAGCCATATCAGCGCCTGATCCTAGCCCTGAAACTTGAAGTGTCTGGCGCGAAGAAAGCTCCATATTGCCCCCAGAGGTTGCCTTACCGGCAATCGATAAAAGCCCATCCTGCGCCTCTATCTTCAAATGACCATCAGCACCAACCGTTTCTAACGTCACATCCTTATGGGCGGCAATATCAATATGCTTTTTCGAGGTGATGTGCTTTGCCAATACGCTCTGGCTTTTCGATTTGAGGACAACGCCCCCATGACCAAAAACATTCTTCAACGAGATTTTCCCGTCAGCAGAAAGATGCAACTGCCCCGCATTGGCTGCCATATCATGGCGCATGCGAACCCC
>NZ_JBHIRE010000589.1:0-536 GCF_042196885.1 Bartonella sp. AA86SXKL
TTGATCTCTTCAATGTGTTTCTCATCACGGAGGACGCGTTTGATTTTCATTCTCAAACCAGTAGATTTGCCTACAAAATTTGGATTATAGCTCATGAAATCACACCATTTACGTCCAGTGCATGCCATTTGGAATTGCATTTGTGCGTGATATTCTGGTTTAATTTCGTCATACATAAAAAAACGAAGATGAGTCGTTGATTGTGGACATTTGACTTCGATTAAACCGTCCTCTCCAATGAACCCATCAGGACTTGCACCAGCCATTTCCATTTTTGGGTGTGGGATAAACCCGCATCTTGTGACTTCTGCGTCATAAATGAATTCATATTCTCTTAAGGCATTCTCTTCATGTTCAATGCCCCATTGCATAGCAGGTGTTGTATAAGATTGGCTTATTTCACCTATTAAGCGTTCTGTCATGAGTTTCGTTTTGTAGTCTTCATATTTGCTTGTAGGAAAACCTTTTGCTGTCTTACTGAGTACGTTGTAAACGTTTGAAGCAGTGACTTTACCCAAGCGCGCTTGAAACCATTC
>NZ_JBHIRE010000590.1:0-536 GCF_042196885.1 Bartonella sp. AA86SXKL
AGCCCCTCTTGAAAGAGGCTTTTCTTGAAATAAAACTATACTTGATTTATCAAGTTTTATTTTTTAGACTCAGCGTAGGGTGACATGAAAAGGAAAATGGTATTGTGGCAAAGTGATGCTACGCCGGGTGATGGTACAGCTGTAAGATCAAAAAGTGAAAACCACAATGAAAACCACAATAATGTGAGACAAAAATGGAATCTGAAACAATACCTTTAGACACTCCACCTGCTGTATTTGCAGCGCATGATCTTTCTCCTTTTTCTATGTTTATGGCCGCTGATTTTGTGGTGAAAGCCGTTATTGTGTTGTTGTTGCTGGCTTCTCTGGCATCTTGGACAATTGCTTTTGTAAAGATCATTGAAATTACCTTGGCAAAACGAAAAGCACGTCATGAACTGCGCTTGGTTCTTAGCGCTCAAACTCTGACACGTTTGGCTGCTAGCTTGAAAGACAGCAAAGGACCTGGTGTGTTTTTTTTTAAAGAAATGCTTAAAGAGGTGTATCTTTCCACGCAAAAGGTCAACTTTATTGCA
>NZ_JBHIRE010000591.1:0-534 GCF_042196885.1 Bartonella sp. AA86SXKL
TCAAACAACGCATCTTCAACCTTTTGATTCATATTTTGATCAAAATACCCATGGCACCAACTAGGATAGCCTGTATTTTTAGCCTCGAACCGATTATCAGGGTTGTAAATAAGGCGTGAAGCCATTGTATAAGGATCCGCAGAATCGTTATTCCATCCCATAAAAATGGTATCAAAGCTACGTGCATAAAGTTTTGAGAACAACTGCGTTCCTACAAAATTTTCAATTTTAAAGTGCACTCCTATCTTTTTTGCATTGTCTTGTATAGACTGAGCCATAGGCAAAGCAAAAGGATAAGGAGACTTCCCTGCAAAAATATTAGCCTCAAAACCATTTGGATAACCTGCTTCTGTTAAAAGCTGTTTAGCTTTTTGAAGATCAAGTTTAAAGGGTTGCCCTTCTTTTTCATCCAAAGCCCCAAGATTCCCAATGGGAATAAAGCTTGCCCGTGGAATACCAACATCTTTCAGAAGGGTTTTTCCAAGACCTTCATAATCAATAAGATAGCGCATTGCCAAACGCACTTTTTCATTA
>NZ_JBHIRE010000592.1:0-533 GCF_042196885.1 Bartonella sp. AA86SXKL
CTTTTTTAAGAACAGGTCTTTTAATATTCTCATGTTTTTAGTCCATAATTTTACCAATTGGTCTATTTACCTCAAATTTGACCGTACAGAGCGTTTTATATTGCGGATATGGTTTTCATAGTAAAATCTTTAAATCGCTTTGTACGGTACCTTTTTGTCGATTTAAATGCATGTCTAATCGTAAAATGATCAGCACTTTTCACTATTTTGCTGTTTTAAGCCGCTTTAGAATTGCTACTGTTATGTTGCTCTTCACTAGGCTTGCCTATTCTCATGAATGAAATGCGCTTGCCTCCTAAAGCTAGGTTACGCGTATTTTCAACTGCTATAAAAACCTTCTCAGCAACACCATAAAGCCTGCTTTCTAAATCGCGACAATACTGCGCCAGATCAGCGCATGAGGGGACAAATGTTGTGGACATGCCTTTTGCCTCACCACGTATAAGATTTTTAACGGCTTGCAATAAAGACCAGAGTGAAATGCCGTTAAGAGCAGCGATATAAGCCTTTGCACGCGCTTCTGCATTCGAAAC
>NZ_JBHIRE010000593.1:0-532 GCF_042196885.1 Bartonella sp. AA86SXKL
CAAAAGGATTGCCTACGAGCAAATATGAAGACTACAAAATCAAACTCATAACAGAGCGCTTAACAGGCGAAACAAGCCCTTATTATGAAACTGAAGATATGAGATGGGGTATTGAACATGAAGAAGATGCCTTGAGAGAATATGGCTTCATTTATGATGCCAATATAACAAAGTGCGGCTTTATCCAACACCCCACAATAGAAATGGCGGGGGCTAGTCCTGATGGTCTCATTGGAGAAGACGGTTTAATCGAAGTCAAATGCCCGAGATCAGTAACACATATGCGCTTTTGTATAGGTGACGAAATCAAACCAGAATATCACGCACAAATGCAATTCCAAATGGCTTGTACAGGACGAAAATGGTGTGATTTCGTTAGCTATGACCCACGTTTTACGGGGGAATTCTTTCACTTACGCATGAAAGTCAAGCGTGTTCTCCGTGATGATCAACAAATTGAACAGATCAATCAAGCTGTTGAAACCTTTTTAGCAGAGATAGAACGAGAGATAAAACAACTCTCAACAAAAGC
>NZ_JBHIRE010000594.1:0-532 GCF_042196885.1 Bartonella sp. AA86SXKL
TTCCTTCCCTCTTTGCATCTTATTTTTTCTTGAGATGCTGAGGAAAATTTACCCCTCTATCGGCAGGACCATTGGAAAAACCAGGAAATGTAGGCCCACGCCCCGGAAGACCGGGTAATACATTCCCCCCATGACCACTTTCTATCTGCTTTTGAAGTTTTGAAAGTTGCTTTGGATCAAACTCCGATAAATCAGGCAGAGCTCCAGGATCTTTTCCCAAAGCTCCCATTCCCCCAAGGCCCATTTTAGATCCAAGTGCTCCAAACATTTTTCCCATTAAACTGCTTTTCCCTTTACCTCCTATGGCTTTCACCATATCCGCCATTTGGCGATGCATTTTTAAAAGCTTATTAATATCAGCAGCACTTGTTCCAGAGCCCTTAGCGATTCGTTGTTTACGGCTATGTTTCAACAATTCCGGATTGGCGCGTTCTAAAGGCGTCATTGACGAAATAATAGCCAATTGACGATTAAACAAACTATCATCAAGACCGGCAGCAGCAATTTGATCTTTTACCTTTCCCAAACCGGG
>NZ_JBHIRE010000595.1:0-531 GCF_042196885.1 Bartonella sp. AA86SXKL
AAAAGTTGGTTTGGTTGTTAGAGTTTGGATTTTATAGGCTGCATTATGTCTTCAGAAATTATGGTATCTACATAAGGCTCGTCTTTATACCCAGAGATAGTGATACAAAGTTCACCTAGATTGTGAGTATTTCTCACAACTAACTGTGCACACAAGGTAGGTTTAATTCCATATTTATACATGATTTATTTTTTCTCGTTTGTTGTGATACGGCTTTCTCCGCAGATCTCTGAATCTCCGTAAATTTTTGCGTCGCCATAAACTCTTGCATTGGGATAAACAATTGCATTTCCGTAAATCTGTGCGTTTTCAAAAATGCGACCACCACCATATACTCGGGCGTTATTATAAATTTTTGCATTGTCATAAATTTTTGAACCCCAAGTAACACAAGCATTATCATAGACCCAGCAATTGCCATCATGAGAGAGATTGCTTTCATTTTCTATAAAGCCCCCAAGGTCCCCAGCCTTAACATCACCAAAATCTTTTAATGCACGTATGCGGTAAAGCGTAAGGTATCCATCAAAC
>NZ_JBHIRE010000596.1:0-531 GCF_042196885.1 Bartonella sp. AA86SXKL
GTTAAACCACTTAAGGACTCCAGTGGATTGCCTTCAACTGCTTGTGCTTTAAAATGCGCATCCCCTGTAATCGAACCTTCCGCTGCCGTGTTATTGAGTTGATCGACCACCAAATTCAACGTGCCACCCGCTTGGACAAGACCAGGAGCTGCATCAAGAGCTTCTGAACCAGTATGGCGATCCTTGCCATCGGCTATATCTAAAGAAACATCGCGGCTTCCATCAGCTTTATAGCCATAACAATAACCATCCTGCGTATTGGCATTACAACCCAGATAAGTTTTTTTATAAGCCGTTGCACCCAGATTGGTCAGCACACCAGCGTGGATATCGGCATTTCCCCCTGCTCTCATAGAGCTATAATGGTTGTCAATGGTATCAGCGTTAATGATGAGATTGCCACTAGATTGTATTACCCCCGAAACAGTTGGTTTATGCGAAAATGCTTGTGTGACAGTCTTTTCTGTCATATGTGACCAGTCTTCGTTTATTGACCCAAACCATCCTCCCTTCCGCCGAGAACCATTCCAT
>NZ_JBHIRE010000597.1:0-531 GCF_042196885.1 Bartonella sp. AA86SXKL
GAAGTTTAAACAGTTCAAATACAAAGAGTAGCTGTGTAGATAACATTACAAATGCAAGTCTGACCAATAAAGCGGTTCTCATGATTTAACATATTAGCATTGAAAGTATACGTATTTGTCAAAGGAAAGTTATATGTGAGAGCGCGATACAGGGATTTTATGAATCCAACGACATTTTTATTAAAGTATAAAACAAAGAGAGGAGTAAAACGATGAATAAGATCATTATAACAGCACTGTTGCTTTGCACAGGGCTTGTCGCTGTGGGGTGTGAAAAAAACTACAGTGTTGAAGAATTTAAAAAAGATAAAAAATTGATGCAAGAATGGGGAATGAAATGTGAAAAAATGGAGGAATCTGTCAGAGAGAAATCTAAAAATTGTCGAAACGTTAAACAAGCATATATGGAATTTCTTTTTGGCTTTCATTAAAAAATAAAATTCAGTAAATTATTATTTCAAGAAGGGATTGGACCGTGATTGATTTTATTCCGTTTTTTGGATTTTTGCCTCTAACTTTTGGGGCGCTTTT
>NZ_JBHIRE010000598.1:0-529 GCF_042196885.1 Bartonella sp. AA86SXKL
CTGCTGATAAAGGCACGCGAAATTCTGTTGTAACGTCGCGCTTTCCTTTAATATTCTCAACAGAGAATGTCCATATAGCGCCGTCAATTTGATCTTCAAAAATATGACGCAAAAGATTTGTACAATCTCCTTATAATGATAAGAAGGCGCAAAGCCAAATCCGTTATGATTGTTGTTTGCAAAGTATTTTATAAAAGCCAGGATATCTCTTCAATCTATAACGGTCTATAAGTAGTTTTATAAAGTTGTTTACCTAATAAAGCTCTTGCTTTTGCTGTTCCCTGTAAATTAACATCTAAACCTAACGTAATAACGTGCTTGAGACAAATTGAGACGGATAAGTTATTTTCTCTGTTGTTGCAGCTTTTATACGCCAAATAGGAGCAAGGATATTGCATATCTCTGTTTGGGTAATCTCTGAAACAGGTAGACAGCTTAATTTGGAGAGAACATAAAGTTGTAAAGGTAAAAACCAGTTTCCAGTGTCGTCATCTCCCTTTAAATTCGGCTTTACGACTTTCAAAAGCAT
>NZ_JBHIRE010000599.1:0-527 GCF_042196885.1 Bartonella sp. AA86SXKL
GTTTTGCATCCCTTGCTGTCGGTGGAGAAACTGAAAGATAATCCAAAAGTGGAAGAAGAAAATTACCGTTTGAAGAAGTTGTTAAAGGCTTGAAAACACGATTTTTAACCGAAGAAGTGAAGACCTTATTTTGAGAGTTCTCACATTTTGTTTTTTCATCAAAGAAAATTGGTTCAATGCGATCAAAGGACTTTTCCTGTCTTTTAGACTGCCTTTTGAAGGAGAAAAAACGAAAAAAACGCGCTTGTAGAAAATAAAAAAGATGTAAAAGAGCTCCAAAAGTTGTAATAAAAAAACCGTGCTTTCCTTCCTCTTGAACATATTCTGTATCTTCTGGCACATCAAAGATAGGCTCTAAAATTTCATTCTTCTGAACGTTTTTTAATTTTCTTTTATTTTTCCGGCGCCGCCATATCACATTGCCCGCAAAAGCAGCTATTAAAAAACCTAAAAGGCTAAAAGCCATCCCCAAGAGTACATTCTGAAATGGAGAAAAAAAGACTGGAAAAAATGAATAAACAGCACTG
>NZ_JBHIRE010000600.1:0-527 GCF_042196885.1 Bartonella sp. AA86SXKL
AACTTGAATCAAAATTTAAAGTATCTGATTCATTTTTCCAAGAAACTGTAACAAGATCTTGTAAGGGCTGAGTAATTTCTACTTTTTTACGCAGTTTATAGAGCAATAGACGCTTGTAGAGTATATCGGCCAAAGACATCACAATATCGATAAAATAACCATTCTCTCTTTTACCGATAAGAAAATCAGTAAGGACCTTTCCTTGTGGGGATAAGAGGGCTCCAGGGAAAATTTCTTGTAGACCGATTTTTTTGACATCTGTTGTGATAAGGGCTTGCAGAAAATGTGTTGCTTCTTCACCCGTAACTTTAATAATCTTACGGTTTTTTAAGCAAATGGCATTTGGCTTCTCAATCATGGTTATTGCCTTTCTGCTCAAAGTTACATAATCGATAAATGAGGTGATATTGAAGGAGTACGGTTATGTTTAAAACATTTGATACAATTTTTAAAGGCGCAACAGTTGTAAACCATGACGGAAGGGGCAAACGGGATAGTGGTATCACGAATGGCCGTATTGCTGAAAT
>NZ_JBHIRE010000601.1:0-526 GCF_042196885.1 Bartonella sp. AA86SXKL
GCTTCCTAACATATCGGATTGATAACCAGAAAGCCAAACCAAACCAGGAAAGCAATGGCCTTTGCGATGCCGAACTGCAAGAGCAGTATTTTCAAACGAAAAAAATTGACAAGGAATATTTTGATCCATTATTCTCTTCCTCCATAAAATATTTTCTCTTCATAAAAGAAAAATTTCTATCCTCTAAATTATCTCCCAAAATCATAAATCAAATAATGAAAAAGCATGAATTCTAGTTGTTTTTCTGTGTATAATTGTATATTAAAGTGTATTGTAGGTGAATCAAAATTAAGGAGCGTAAACCATTCGCAAACCATTTAAAATGACACATACCCCAAAAGATGGGCCACGTGCAAATCAAGATATTCGGGTTCCTCGCGTTCAACTTATTAATGATGAGGGGCAACATCAAGGAGTGGTTACAATACAAGAAGCTCTTGCTATGGCTGCAGAAGTCGGCCTTGATTTGGTTGAAATTGTACCAAATGCAGAACCTCCTGTGTGTAAAATTATCGATTTGGGCAAA
>NZ_JBHIRE010000602.1:0-523 GCF_042196885.1 Bartonella sp. AA86SXKL
TAATCATTTTTTGAAGCGTTTTAATGAGATCAGTTTTTTCCCATGAAAATGAACCATCACGTTTTGGTTTGCGTCCAAAATGACCATAAGCGGCTGTTTTTGTATAAATCGGTTTGTTGAGATCTAAATGTTTCCGGATTCCTGTCGGTGAAAGATCCATTATTTTCCGGATTACTGCTTCGATAATACTTTCATCGACTTTTCCTGTTCCATGGAAATTAATATAAATGGATAAGGGTTGTGCAACGCCGATTGCATAGGAGAGTTGAATAGTGCATCGTTCTGCTAAGTCAGCTGCAACAATATTCTTAGCCAGATAGCGTGCAGCATAAGCTGCAGAACGATCAACTTTTGTTGTATCTTTGCCTGAAAAAGCTCCTCCACCATGGGGGGCTGCGCCTCCATAAGTGTCAACGATAATTTTACGTCCTGTCAGTCCAGCATCACATTGGGGGCCACCGATAACAAATTTTCCTGTTGGGTTAATATACCAACTGCATTGATCGGAAATAGGAATATCATG
>NZ_JBHIRE010000603.1:0-522 GCF_042196885.1 Bartonella sp. AA86SXKL
ACAACCGGCGTTTCAAGCCAATTGTTGGTAATGGTTGCAAGGGACAACACATCATCAGGGACACTGGGTGCCATGGGATGATCTACTGAGATACCTTTGATGTAAACCACATTGCCCCCTGTGTTGAGACCAATACGGTCAATGCGGGGGAGTTTGTAAGTGTAACTGACGATAATATCACCACCCTCCGCACCCCCTGAGACAGTGATTTCCTGCGCTGTTACTTTATCAGCGGTAATTTTTGCGCGATAGCGATAAGTCACCTTATAGCTACTTCCCGCTAAAGGTTCGTCTCCTACGGGCGCCCAATCAATGGTGTCTCCGGTTTTTTTAAAATCCGTTCCTTCTTTAAATTCCTTAGTTTCTTGAACAATTTTGATAAAAGAGGTGATGCTTTTATCCGGCACCCCATCACGCCCAGCGGCAACGGCACCGCGGGTGACGTTAACGGTCTTTTCTTTTGTCAACAAAAGAGATTGAATATCGGCAATAGGAAAATAATAGGGTTTAAAGGTGAAACTG
>NZ_JBHIRE010000604.1:0-522 GCF_042196885.1 Bartonella sp. AA86SXKL
CAAGTTAAAATCAATGATGCAACTGATGCAGATTCGCTCTTTTCCCGTTTGATGGGTGATGAAGTTGAACCACGGCGGGCTTTTATTCAAGATAATGCCTTAAGTGTTGCTAATCTTGATATCTAAAGGTACTCTTTTTCTAGCTGTATAAACGTCGTGGTTTTATAGAGGGCTTTTGCATATTTGAACATTCCTTCTACACTTCATTTACGACAAAAGAAAAAATAAGGAAGGTCACGCATATGACAGCTGAAACAGAACGTATAGGAGTCAAAGGAGGTATGGAATATTCTTTTGGCTTTACAAAAATTGATGAAGCGCAAAAGCAATCCATGGTTGATGGTGTCTTTCACTCTGTCGCTGAAAACTATGATAAGATGAATGACATTTTGTCTCTTGGATTACACCGTATGTGGAAAAACTCCATGGTCGCATGGCTTTCTCCACCAGCACTCTCCCATTGGAAAGTTCTTGATGTAGCTGGAGGTACTGGTGATATCGCTTTCCGCATTCTTAATGCTT
>NZ_JBHIRE010000605.1:0-520 GCF_042196885.1 Bartonella sp. AA86SXKL
GTCACGTTTACAAGAGTAGCATGACCTGCTAAGGCTTCATCAATAGCGTTGTCTACAACCTCATAGACCATATGATGCAAGCCTGAGCCATCATCTGTATCGCCGATATACATACCAGGACGTTTACGTACAGCATCGAGACCTTTGAGAACTTTGATAGAAGCGGCACCATAGTCGTCACCCTCCATTTGTGAGGTTATTTCATCACTCATAAGTTAATCCATTCCTGTATTTAATTTGCGATATTTCATCAGCTGTTTCAGAGCTTAATATTTTTGCCAGTTATTTATGGAATAACCACATTAAACGTTTACCGTATATCAGATCTATATTCAACATCTGTCGGTATAGAATAGGTAGAAGCTATCCATATTACACAATTACTTAGAACGATTTTTCATACGTAAACGATATTATCCTGTTAGGTTGCGTTTTTAGATGTAAAAAGAGGCGCAGAGAGTTTAATGAAATTTATCTCTACGGATTATTAATATTTGAGGAGAGGAGAGTTGCAGTGAAG
>NZ_JBHIRE010000606.1:0-518 GCF_042196885.1 Bartonella sp. AA86SXKL
ATACTTTATCAAATGTGAACGGCTTTTGAAACAAGTAGCAACACCACAAGTTGACTACTCTAAACCCGAAGCATTGCTTGGTGTTTTGAATCACTTACAAAGTCAAATTGAGCAGAAAGATCATGTTATTGCCGAATTAGCACCAAAAGCAAAAGCACTTGATGGTTTAAAGCGTTCTGATGGTTTGTTCGGTTTGATAGAAGCAGCAAAGATGCTTGAAGTACGACCAAAGGACTTAACCGATTACTTGCGTAAACATGATTGGGTGTATCGGCGTGCTCCAGGAGCGCCTCTGTTACCTTATCAAGATAAGATCAAGAAAGGATTCATGGACTGTCCTGCTATCACCATTCAAAGACCGGATGGTACAGAAAAGGTGCTCCCTTCAACAAAAATCACCTCCAGAGGATTGGCATGTTTGAGAGAACAAATCTTTGGAGGTGTGCAATGAATAGCAGTGTCGATTTTTTGTGCGATTTGTGGATAGCTTTATATCAGTTTTCTAATGATGAAAATAT
>NZ_JBHIRE010000607.1:0-518 GCF_042196885.1 Bartonella sp. AA86SXKL
TCGTCAATCACAGCACGTACACGCCACCATTCATTGCCAGCAACGATAATATCAGAAGGATGCAATGTTCCTTTTTGAACAAGCACCGTTGCAACAGATCCACGTCCTCGATCCAGTTTCGCTTCAATGACAACACCTTCAGCGGTTCGTTGGGGATCAGCCTTCAAATCAAGAATTTCAGCTTGAAGAAGAATAGCTTCGAGAAGTTTATCAAGATTTTGACCAGTTTTAGCAGAAACTTCAACTTCCAAAGTTTCTCCGCCCATTGTTTCAACAAACACTTCGTGGTGCAGAAGTTCTGTACGCACTTTTTGCGCATTTGCAGTTGGTTTATCAATTTTGTTAATGGCAACAATAATGGGTACCCCAGCAGCTTTTGCGTGATTGATTGATTCAATTGTTTGCGGCATAACACTATCATCAGCGGCAACAACCAGAACAGCGATGTCGGTAACACGAGCTCCACGAGCACGCATAGCTGTGAAGGCAGCGTGTCCAGGTGTATCAATAAAGGTAAT
>NZ_JBHIRE010000608.1:0-517 GCF_042196885.1 Bartonella sp. AA86SXKL
CCGATAGCAAGGGCACCCTTGAGGGCGCTTTCACGATTCCACAAAATATTACGGCTGGCACAAAAAACGTTGTGGCAAGGGGAAAAGGTGGAACCATTGCAACGGGGCTTTTTACCGGTCAAGGTCTGATTGATGTGAAAGTGATGCGGCGCACCACAACAGTGAAGATATGGACGCAATTTGACCCACAAGCGCAAGTCTTTACCCCCGATGAAACACGGCAAATCACTGGAATTGACTTTCATCTTTGCAAAATCGGTAATGAGAACCATGATTTGGTGATTGATTTGGTGACAACCGAAAACGGCTATCCTACCGCCGATATTCAAGCGCAAAGCTTTTATTCTATGAAGGGCACAAAGCTAGGGTGGGCAGAGGCACGCTATGATGTACCACTCCTTGTGATGGATGACCGCTTAACGGCTTTCGTTATCAAGACAGATGATGCTGATCATTCTGTCTCACTAGCAAAGCTTGGGGATTTTGATGCAGAACACCAGAGATACGTCTCGAGTCA
>NZ_JBHIRE010000609.1:0-517 GCF_042196885.1 Bartonella sp. AA86SXKL
TGTTGGTTTGGATGCTCTTTATATAACCACTATTCTTTTATTTCTTACGTTCGATATCCGTTCAGGAACAACCATTTATTTTGTAGCAGCTTTTATTATTGGGCTGTTAGGTCCTGTCTCAAGTATTGCTTTGGCAAAATTTTTAATGCGCGGAGAAATTATTGAATGAAGGATGAGATATCGCTTATAGTTGCTCTTTTTATCACTGTTTTCTTAATATTAGGATCGGGACTGACACTGATTGGAACAATAGGTTTGGTGCGTTTTTCCAATTTTTATAAGCGTTTACATATGCTTTCGGTGGCTACAAGTTGGGGCGTTGGCAGTATTCTTATTGCTTCGTTTCTTTATGCAACTTTTGTAGATTATTGTTTTGCTTTTCGTGAAATATTGCTGATGTTTTTTTTGTTTTTGACAGCACCGGTAGCTTCTATATTGCTCTCACAGGCAGCGGCTTATCGACACCATTCAGAAGATCAGTCAGAAAAACCGCTGGCTCTCTTATTGCATCAGACGC
>NZ_JBHIRE010000610.1:0-516 GCF_042196885.1 Bartonella sp. AA86SXKL
AATTGTTTTTCCATAACGATCTTGAATTCTGTCTATCAAAGAAGGATGAATAGAGCGTCCTCCATTGGCAATCACTGAATAAGCTGTAACCATTCGTAAAACCGTTGTTTCGCCGGCTCCTAAAGCCATGGGAAGATAAGGCTGTAATTTATCTACAATACCAAAACGCTCTGCATATTCAGCTACAAGAGGCATTCCCATATCATAGGCAAGCCGTATTGTCATAAGATTGCGAGAATGTTCAATGCCATAGCGCAGTGTTGAAGGCCCTGCAAATGTACCACCATAATTTTTAGGTTGCCAAATTTCACCATTATATTGGCGAATCTCAATAGGACCATCTAAAATAACCGATGCTGGTGTATATCCATTATCGAGTGCTGCTGCATACACAAAAGGCTTAAAAGCAGAACCGGGTTGACGATAGGCTTGTGTTGCACGATTAAATTCAGATGCTGCAAAAGAAAACCCTCCTGCCATCGCAAGAACACGCCCTGTATGAGGTTCCATAGCAAC
>NZ_JBHIRE010000611.1:0-515 GCF_042196885.1 Bartonella sp. AA86SXKL
ATTATAGAGATGAGCAAAATCCCTTTTAATAAACTTTTGTCATTTTTGTCAGTTCTTTTTAGAACCTATATCATTTTTTTTAAATGAGAGAAAATTAAAATCATTATATTTCAATAAGTTAAGTTTTATCAATTTTTCAAAATACAACTTATTAAAACAGCCATAACAAATAAATACAACTGTAAATATATATTTGTCAGTTTATGTCAGTACATTGAATCGACAAAAGTGATCATTTAGTGAATGATTAAAACATGTCTTATGAAAAGCATATAATCTTTTAAAGCCTTTCAAAAGAAAGGGATTATAATCATAATAAATGCTATCAAGACCATTATGGTTATGAGTTTTGGAGGTGCTTTTTACGCCCCCCTTTACATATTTTTCAATAAAAAATAAAAGTCATTATATTTCAATATGTTATTTTTTATCAATTTTTCAAAAAACAACCTATATCAATAGTACAACCTATAAATTCAACTAATGCTCTATGTTTTGTAAGGGTTTTGGGGGGG
>NZ_JBHIRE010000612.1:0-515 GCF_042196885.1 Bartonella sp. AA86SXKL
AATGCTTCTCTAACCATCTACGCGACGAGGCTGTGATAGTCCCTGCTTTTTTCTTTACACGCTGATATAATTTATGTGATCCTGACCCTCCATATCCACCAGCCGTTTTTTTTGTCGTTTTTTTCATAGCTTTTCGTTGTCTCCATATTCAGATAACTTGCTAACGCTTGAAGCTTCTCCTTTTCTTATAGTGGCGCCATACACCATCGTTTAACATCAGGTCTATTAAAATCCCTTCTCTCAAACCACGATCAGCAACTCTCAAACGTTGACTAGGCCAAACTTCTCGAATAACGTCTAAAATTGCACAACCGGCTAAAATTAAATCCGCTCTCTCTCGCCCAATACAAGGATTGGTTCCACGTTTTTTTACGTCCCATGATAATAAGCGCTGCATCATAAGAGTAATGTCCGCATCATTCATCCAAATGCCATCAATTTTCTTCCGGTCGTAACGCTCTAAATTAAGGTGCATTCCTGCTAAAGCAGTAATCGTTCCTGAAGTTCCTAAAAGA
>NZ_JBHIRE010000613.1:0-512 GCF_042196885.1 Bartonella sp. AA86SXKL
CCAATTTGAAACACAATCACATGCGTAATAAGAGCAAATTGGGCAATAAACTCCAGATGCATGATACCACCAGGCATTCTTTTTAAATCCCATCGATTCTCTGGTGGTTTTCCTTTGCCAATCAATACATGCATCTCACATACTGCTTTTATTACATCCTTCTTATTACGAGAAAAAGCAATAATTTCAGACACTTCATTTTCTAACTTTTGTAAAAAATCAAGATCTCCTGCAATACCTCTTGCCCTTGTCAAAGCAAGATGTTCCCATATCCATGCTTCCTTACGATAATATTTCCTAAAAAATTCAAAAGAAACAGCAACAGGTCCCTTATTACCTAACGGACGCAATCTTAAATCAACTGCATAAAGAATACCTTGACTTGTAAGAGTAGATAAAGCTGCAACAAGACGCTGTGTCAAACGGGTATAATATTGAAAAATATAGAGACGTTTCCCGCCATCAGATATTTCAGCCCCCTCACCATGTTCATAATGCAAAATAAGATCAAC
>NZ_JBHIRE010000614.1:0-512 GCF_042196885.1 Bartonella sp. AA86SXKL
TTTTATATCTTTGGTCACTCTTTTGAGTTACACAACGATAGATTGTTTATGCAATTAATTGCACCCAATGATTTTATTTTTGCTTTACACGAAATACGGAATGTATTATACACCTATAGATTGCGTATATAAATTATTCTCTTATGGGTAGTTTTTTTGTGTTTCAGGGAGGTTTTGTGGGGAGTTTATTTGAATAACGCATTGCGTCAGTCAAATGAGCTGTAGATGCATCCTTTTTGTTTACCCTTTTGAGTTTTGAGGGAGTAAGCGGGATGTTTTTAGGAGTGCTTTTATTTTCCAATGAGAGGGGAAGAAAAGTTTCGAGGGAACTATGATTAAAGTGTTTAGAAATCATGTGTGTTTATGTACTGTCACAACGGCTATTCTTTCTTTCCTACAAATTGGAGGAGTGGTTATTGCAAATGCAGAGGAGAGAAGTGGTGGTATGTCTTATACTATCACTGTTACTCCTGTGTCTCCTGGTATCTCACCTAACACTTCTACTATTTTGG
>NZ_JBHIRE010000615.1:0-509 GCF_042196885.1 Bartonella sp. AA86SXKL
TAAAGCGGCTTGCATGGTAGGTGTTTTCATGGTTGAAGGTTGACCAATAAGAGCGCCCCAGAGATTAGGGACAATCTTCCAATCATCATGTTGTTTTGGAGCAATCCGCACGCCATTGCCAATGAGAGCAGCCAAGCCACACAAAGCAGCGACAGCCACAAAATCAAGAGGAGCTTGTTGACGGTTAGCAACGTCATAAACATAGCGACTTAAAGTTAAAGGCATTTGCGCAGCATGAAAAGACTCGACGGGTAAGAGAGTATATTCAAGTGGTTTTAATTCCCCCCAACCGTTTTGTTGCAATGCTTGTTTATAAGGAATGGCTTCTAAACAAGTCTTATCATTTAAAGAGCCATTATCGTTATCATTGCATGAAACATTTTGATTGTTGGTATCTATAATATTGTTTTTATTCTCTCTCATTTATTTATACCTTTCAGTATCAAAACATCATTGAAATCTAGACCGTAGGGGGCTTGCATGATAAAAACCTCAAAGCCTTGTCTATA
>NZ_JBHIRE010000616.1:0-508 GCF_042196885.1 Bartonella sp. AA86SXKL
GCCTTGGCGGTACCGATTTCTTCCGCCAACGATTTGCCAACCGTATCAGACAGGGCGATGCGCAGATTGTTAAAAAAGTTCTTGTCAAGAGAACCACCCTCAAGAGCCGTTTGCACGCCTGTGCCAATGGCGGCTTTGATCAAGTTCTTTTCCGCCTCACGGGTGATGCGATCAACCAGAGGAGCCGTTTTGGGCAAGGATTGCCCAACACCAGCCATTTCGGTTAGTTGGCTGGTTAAGCCTGCTGTCAATATCGACGAGACAATGCTGAGAACATTCTTTGAAGAGCCAAGCTCATGCAAGGCACCGGCAATATTGCCGCGATTATTGACAAGAGCCACAGCGCTTTTGTTAATCAGCGCTTGGACACCAGCCTGTATCGCCGCATTCATGGCGGTGCTCGAGCCAAGCCCCAAAGCACCGGTAATGGCACTGGCAGCGCCCGAGGCTGCTCCACCCGTAACCGCCGTGACAGCCAATGCCACGAGAGCCGCACCGGCTTCTGTCA
>NZ_JBHIRE010000617.1:0-508 GCF_042196885.1 Bartonella sp. AA86SXKL
CTGATGCAATCATTAAAGCTACAATTGCTGCTGATATAGAATAGGGTAAATTATATAGGTTTCTACCGGTAAGCTCACTAAGTAAAGATATTGTTCTCTTGAGCACAATGAAGAAAAATTTTCGTAACTTTAATCTATAAAAAACTTCAGTTGTTATTTGCTTTTTTTAGTATTAGGCTTTGTTTTTTACAGGCGACGAGTTTATGATGCTTTCCCATTGTTGGCATCTATCATTTACTTATAAGAGAGTATTCATAAGATTGAGTGTTTACGTAGTACTGCTTGTTTGTAATTTAGGTGCGATTAGCCCGTTCCACAATAAAGATTATAGGATTCATTGCTTTTTATAGCTATTTTTATATTTCTAGTGCGTTGATTTGCGTTGACCGTTTTTATGTAAATGGAATTTAGAAAGTACTTATCGAGTGTAATATTTTGCATTGGGTACATTGCCTGGATGCAAGGATGGTTTTGCTTTGTGTTTCTTGAAAGTAGATAGGAGAAGATT
>NZ_JBHIRE010000618.1:0-504 GCF_042196885.1 Bartonella sp. AA86SXKL
TTCTTCTTCTGTTTGAGTGATGTTTATTAATTGTTTGATTTGCGTAAGCACATCATAAGAAACTAACTTCGTTTGTATGTTATGGTTTGCTTCATTGATACGTTTTGCTTCATCTTCTTCATAAATACCGGAAAGCCCGAAAGCATAGCGAGCACATTGTATAGTGGCTTTATGGCGCAACATACGTGCGGGGTATTTTTTCCAAGGGTCACTGTGGCCTTGTTCGCATTCTTTGCGATATTCGGTGACTTCGATAGGGTCTTTAATGCCTTTGAGACGAATAGCACATTTGATAGCAATGATATTCCCATCATCATTGAGTTGATCTTGAAAGGTCATGCCATCAAAGTCAGGATTTGATTTGATGATCTTTATCCAACCGTCGATAGAAACAACGGGTATGATGCCGCCGCCTTTTTTAGGGAGAGCATAGATTTCTTTTGTTAAAGGGTTAAGTCCATAAGTATTGGCAACAAAAAGAAAAACGGCAAATTCTGCATCAGT
>NZ_JBHIRE010000619.1:0-502 GCF_042196885.1 Bartonella sp. AA86SXKL
TTCAAATTGTTTTAGAACCCGGTTTTATGTTCCGTATTTCTTCCGTTATTACCCTTGTTGGTGGGACAATGTTTCTCATGTGGCTTGGCGAACAAATTACATCACGTGGTGTTGGTAATGGGGTTTCTCTTATTATTTTTACAGGTATTGTGGCTAATCTCCCTTCTACTTTTGCTCAACTCTTGACTGCTCATAGTCAAGCTGATTTATCAACTTTTTTGTTCATAACAATCATTTTTATTGCGGTTTCTGTCATCGCAATTATTGTTTTTGTTGAGCGAGCACAACGACGTATCCTTATTCAGTATCCGAAACGTCAGGTTGGTAACCAGATGTTTCAAGGTGATATGTCACATCTTCCTTTAAAGCTGAATACTGCTGGTGTTATTCCACCGATTTTTGCTTCCTCTTTGTTGTTATTACCTGCAACTGTTAATAATTTTTCTGATAAAATGCCACAATGGGTTCAAGCTATTTCTTATTCTCTTGGTCACGGACAGCC
>NZ_JBHIRE010000620.1:0-502 GCF_042196885.1 Bartonella sp. AA86SXKL
ATTTTAAAGGACGATCACATATTGAAGCTATGATTATTCAGTTACGTGATGCATCTGATTAGAATCTTAAGAAAAATGATTGTAGCCAGTTTAGAGTATTAAATCGGAGAGGATATTCGAGAGCGTTAAAGATATTGATAAAAAGTTGTGCCCATATAGCAAAATATGCCAAGCTATCTTTAAAAGATAGTGCATGGAAATAATGAATATTGATATACCGTATGAATAAAAGAATTTTCTTAGACAGTTTATGAGCAGTCAATCATTCCATAACTCTCCTTCATTGAGAGCCATTTTAAAGCAACGAAAAAAAAAGCGATTGCTGATGATTTTATTATGTTGTTTTGTGATAGCGCTTGCAGCAAGTCTTCTTATCTATGCAATGCGTAATCGTAATACGGTAAGTTTTTTTCGAATGCCATCTGAAATTACAAGGGAAGATATGCTAACGGGACGCTCTTTACGTTTGGGCGGTTTTGTTGAAAAGGGAACTGTTCAATAT